>JAITPT010000042.1 GCA_031289285.1 Puniceicoccales bacterium | reverse complement strand
TCCCGCTGAACTGCCGTTCTTAGGATAATCTCGCCCCATGCGGGGCTTTGTTGCGGGTGGGCAGCTGACCGGAGGTTTCGCTGCGCTACACCTCCGGTTATGCACATCTCGCCCCATGCGGGGCTGGAGGCGTCCGAGCTTCCACTCAAAGTAGCGAGGAACCAAAACAGAGGAGAACCTCATTTCCGCTGTTTCTCCTCCTCTTTCCTGCTATTTCTTCGTCTTCGGATAGAGCAGGGGGAAGTTTTTCTTAAAGGGTTCTTGATATGTTTCTATATGAGTTTTGTAGGTATCGGGAGAAGCGTATCGCCCAGGGGGCGCGGGTTCGCCTTTTAGGGCGGCAATGAGTGCCCGTGTGGTGTCGTAACAGAGGAAGGGGTCAGCAAGATATAAACGGGCACCGCGATACCAGCCAGCCCATTTGCCGACTTCTGCTTTTTGCAAGGCCGACAAAATAGCACGGGCGGCTTGTTGTGATTTTCCGGCGGCGGCGAGGGCGGCAGGTTTGTCGCCACTTTGATAGGCAAGCAAGGCGCGAGCATAGTGTTCCAGCACGGCAAGACCTTCTTTGTGAAGCGCAATTTGCGTGAGCAGGTGCGATTGGTAGAAGTCGCGACGTCCGGCGGGAACGCGAGGCGCAAGTGCTTCTGCCGCAACAAAAAGTTTCTCCAAGTCGGGGCGGCTTTTTCCGCAAAATTGCAATATGCGATTCACTTCGTTGAGCGTGGCGTCGGAGAGTGGTTTGCCGTTAACAAGAGCACTGGCAGAGCGACGGCGGAGGTTCGCTATTTTTGAAAAAATATCGTTATCGCCCAATTGCGCTTTGATGTGCGCGATGTGAAAATAGTCGTGATAAAGCGCGGCGATAGGCGCGGCGAGAGCGTCGCCAAATTGACGTCGGCTCCAATCGCGAAAGAACGCCGCCATATTTTCTTCGTTGCTTTTATCTATGTAGGGCGCGGTGTCCCAAGCGAACTTCATTGCGCAGTCTGTAGAGAGCGGCACGGGGCGAATATCGCTGACGTTCACGAGGAAAAACTCCGTAGCACCAGCGCGAGCAAAACGCCCGACTTGGTCGTAGATACGCCCCGGGTTAACAAGCTCGCTCAACTGGTTTGCGCGACCATTAAGCATAGCGGTGTGATAGTAAATGCCCTCGCCTTTTTTCACGCTCCCGTTGTCGCGTAAAATGCCCTGTCCGTTGTCCGGCCAAACAACCGTCACGCCATCGGGGATTTTAAGGTGTCCGCTCCGCTGCAAGTCCGCGCCTTCCATCCAGAGGTTGGCGATGATGGCGGCGTTGGGCTGCACTTTGCGCACCATTTCGACCTGCTTAGCGATGGCCTTGGTGATGAGTGCGCCGCGTTCGCTGGGCGTTTTTAAGTGTGGTTCGTCGGCCCAAAACGGGCGGTCGTGTTGGCCTCGGTAGCCGACTGTCCAGACGACCTCTCCATAATTTTTGAAAACGTCTATACAGTCCTGCCAATAGCGCTCCATAATTGCTGGGTGTTTGCTGTAAGAGAATGGGACGTTTTTCGGCCAGCGGTAGGTGTTCAGGCCGAGGACGAGGATGTGGTGCATGTTGAGCGCGAGACCGCGCCGCGACGCGAGTTTTTGGCAACGTTCATCGGGAAACGGAAACGTGGCGGGGACGACCATGTTGCCGCGCAGACGCAGGAGGGTCTCGTAAATCTTATCAAACATTTCGAGGGAAAAAACGTTTTCGCGTAGCGGGTCTGGCGCGAAGGTGTTGAGGAGGTCTTCGTCGTTGATAAACCAGCCGCGATACTTGAACGACGGCGGGCCGAAGTGTTTGGCAAAACCAGCGGGGACGGCGACGTTGTCGCGGCGCACGGGTGCTTTTTCGACCCAGTGGTGCCAAGGGTCAACACCGAGAAAATCCTCCGAGAACGCGTAGGCGGCGTAGATGGTGCCGCGTGTGTCCGCGCCCGTGGCGACGAGTGCGGGGCGACCTTTGGCGTCGCGGCGGGCGAGCAAAATGAAACTTTCCGCCCCGGGTTTTTTCGCCAAATCGGCGGCGGCGAGTTCGCTGCGCCAATCGCCACCAAGCCCGAAATAAATGGCGGGGCCGGTGTAGTGGTCGGGCAATTTGCGCAGGATAACAGGGCGTATCCCGAAAGTGTTGTGCCAATCGGTAGCGACATCGGCGAGGGCGCGGGAAACCGCCTCCGGCTGGTTAGCGGCGACGACCCACGGCGTGTCGCCATCGAGCACGAAAGCGGGCGCGGGCGCAGACGGCGGCGCGGCTGCGGCGGCGGTTTGCGGCGCGGCGGCATCGGCACCGAAAGACAGCGGCGCGAGCGCGAAGAGCGCGAAGAGCGCAAACACGGGAGCAAGGAGGCGGTGCAGACGCAGAAATGGGCGTGGGTTAGAAAACGGGAACAGGTGCGGGAAGTGCATACTCCGAGCGGGAACAGCACCCAGCGCAGGCGGTTCCCGCTTCACCCCCCCCTCAACCCTCGACCCAAATCCCGTTATGCGCTTTTTAACCTAAGAACGGCGGTTCAGCGGGAAGGGTTTGCGCAAGATTTTGAGGCGGCTGCGGTTTGCGCTTTCCCGACGCGCACCTTGCGGTGCGTGGAGCGGAAAGAGCAAGCCGCAGACGGCCAAAAAATTGTGCAAAACCGCCCGCATTAACTGCCGTTTTTAGGTTTATTGCGGGATGGCGGCGGCGTCGGCGAGTAGGCCGGTGAAGAGGGCGTGGTTGGGGTGGACGATGGTGGAGGCGAGACTGCTGGCGAGGGCGGGCGTTGCGTTGCCCCTATACGCGGAGTTACGCATCGCTAAACCCAGCGTCGCCGCTGCTACGGCCAGACGAGTCTCTGCCGTCGCAGCCTCAATCCCGCCAGCGGCGAGACCACCCGCCGTCAGCGTCTCGAGGCGACGGTTGCCCGCACGGTCGAGAAAGTCCACTCGCACTGTCCCCGGGCTTTTCGCGGGGTCTGCACCGATGACTGGACGCAACTCAAACAAGCTCGTGAACGACTCCCCCGCTCGCAACACGATGGCCTCGCCCACGGCGGGTGCTTTTTCGCCGCCGTCCTCGCAGCCGAGCATCCGCCAAGCAGCGACCTGCGTGGTGTCGAACTCCAACGCGCCTGCGGCGTCGGTGGCGATGGGCATGTCGCCCTCCGCGCCGGCATAGACGGTCACGCGCAGAAGCCAGTGGCCGGGTGCCCAAGGCGCGGGCACTGTCTCGGCAAAAAGGCGCGGGCCAGCAGCGGCGTTCGCGACGGCGGGTGGCGGCAGACTGCCTGCGAGAAATGCGTTCACGAGGCTGTCAATGCGCACGTCGCGGCGTTCGGGCATACGTCCCTTGGCGAGCGAGCCGCGCAGACGGCGCACGTAGTCGTGCCCTGCGCCGCTCATTCCCAGCGGTGCGCCTGCGAGGCGGCGGGCTTCTCCGTTGGCGCGAACGCGGGCGGCGGAGCCAGTGCGTGCGGTTTCGACAAACGGGTTTTCGTCGCCGCGTGTGCGTGCGGGTTGCGCTGCTGCCCACAACGCCAGCTCGCCGCCGCCGGTTTGCGGGGCGTCGGTTTTGTTGTTCGCGGCGAGTGCGCCAGCGGGGGCGGCGGGGCGGCGGGCGGTGGAGTCGGTGCGTGCCGAAGTTTCCTGCGCGGGCGGCTGGAGACGCACACCGCCCGGGTCTTCCTTTGGTTTTTTGGCGTCGGCCTTGGCAACCTCTTTTCCATCGGGCGGGCGGTTTGTCGGGTGTGTCGCCCAGAGGATAAACATCAGCGATGCGGCAAGCCCCATGCCTGCGAAGAAAATGAAGTTGGAGACGTTGCTGAGTTTGCCGCCGTCGTAGCGCGGCGCGGTGTTGAAGCCAGACATCCCGCGTCCACGCGGCGGCGGTGCTCCGAGCGGAAAAGGCACGGGCGCAAACGCGCCAGCAGGCAACGGGGCGGCGGCGTTGGCGTTGGCACCGGCAGCACCACCACCGGCGGCGTTGGCTGCGGCGGCTCTGGCGGCCATGTCGTTTTGCGCGGCGAAGGCGAGGGTTTGCGCTTCTTGGTGGAAGGCACCGCCGAGGGCGTTGGCGAGGGCGACGGTTTCCTCGAAGTCGCGGCGCAGCGCGGGGTCGCGCGTCACGGCGTCGGAGAGGAAGCGGGCGAGGCCGGGGTCGGCGATGTCGCCGATGGCGAGGGCGGTGAGGCGCGGGTCGCCACGGGTGGGCATGGCGGGCGGTGGCGGTTTTCCGCCTGTTGGCGGCGGCGGTTGCGGCGGCGGCGACGGCGGAAATTGCGCCGGAGATTGCGGCTGCTGCGGGAAGGGAATGTCGTTGTTCATAGCGGTTGTTCTCAAAGGTTGTGTGATGCGGGGTTCATTTTTTTGCGCAGTGTCTCGAGCGCGGTGTGTAGGATGAAGCCGACGTTGGTGACGGACAGGCCGGCGGTGTCGGCGATTTCGCGGTAAGAAAGGCCGGCTTGAAACTTGAGGCGCACCAGCTCGCGCTGGCGTTTCGGGAGCGAGTCCACCTCGCGCAAGAGGGCGGCGGCGGTCTCGTCGCGCACGAGGGTTTCGTTGGGTGCCTCGGCGGATTCGTCGGGCAGACGCTCAAAAAAGTCGGGAGTGTTTTCGCCCTCTTTTCCGAAGTCGGCGGCGGGCAGGGCGCGTTTTTTGCGCCACCAATCAATAGCGCGTGTGCGGCAAACGCGGAAGAGCCACGCACGGGCGAAGGCGGGGTCGGGACGAGTTTTCCAAAGGCGCAAAAAGGAGTCTTGGACGATGTCGGCAGCGGTGGCGTCGTCGTGGACGAGGTTTCTGGCGTAGGCGAGGAGAGCGGGTTGGTGACCGCGGAAAAAGGAGTCGAACCAGACTTCCGGCGGAGGTTCGGGAAAAGGAGCCATGCGCTCAGGCTGGCGGGAGACTGCGTCGTTTGGCAACACACTTTGCACAACGAACACGGGCATTTTTTATTAGAAAAAAACGGTTCCTCGCTACTTTGAGTGGGAGGCGAGGGCATGGTGTCGAGAAACACCAGAACCAGTAGAGACAACTTCTTTGGAACACGGGATTTTAGTTCCGTGAAAATCCCCCCCCCCCCTCCTTCTCGGCAGAAGGAATTGGTCTGGTTAATTATTCCGGCAACTTTTCGGAGGAATTCCGGATTTGCTTCACGAACACGTGGAAAATCATGCACTTACAACGCATCAGACATTTTGGCCATTTGCTGCGCCTGAATAAAAAGGCAGCCATTTTTTTCATTTGACATCACAATAACTTGTGTTCGTTAGACTTTCGTTTCGCACACAGCAGGATTATAGTGCGTGGCTTCGGCAGCAGTGCTCCCACTCAAAACAGCGAGGAACCCGGAA
>JAITPT010000019.1 GCA_031289285.1 Puniceicoccales bacterium | reverse complement strand
TTCTCCTGTTTGGGCACGCGCACGAGCACGTGAAAGTGATTGCTCATTAGAGCGTATGTGAGCACCTGAACGCCGCAGAAGTCTGCGACCTGATGGAGGTGTCTTTGGAGGACTTCCTTTTCGGAGTCTCCGAAAAGGAACTCCGAGCCAGTTGTTCTGGATATGCAGTGATAGACTGCTGACTCCTCATGCGAGAGGAAACGATGTTGTCTTGCCATGATGATTAGGTTGGTTGGTTAGGTTAGGTTGGTTGGTTGGTTGAAGTGAAGGTTAGCTGACGGTGAAGGGGGAAAGACTGGGCAGAAAGCAAACGGATGCAAACAAAAAAATGTCTGACCCTTTATTGAGGGGAGGAAAGAAAGAGCGGGCGGAAATGATTAGGATTCGCGGACAGGGGCGGGTGCCGCAACAGGTGCCGGAGGCGAAATCGGGGCAGGGGCAGGGGCAGATGGAGGTTGCTGGGAGAGTTGGGCGATTAGGTTGTCGCTTGCGCGGTCAATGCCCGCACGGCAAATCGAAGAGAGCTTGTTAAGCTCCTGTGCAGCAAGATAGGTCGTTAGCGAAGAAGCATAGTTGCCCGATTTCTCCAACAAAGCCGCTTTGTCAAGCAACGCAGAATAACGTCCGGTTTTTGTCGCTAAGGCGACACGCATTTTCATCACCTCTGGGTCATTTTCATCGAGCTTGGCAACTTGCATGAGAAAGTCCCAAGACATGTTGGGAGTGCCCTTAGCATCAAACTCTTTTGCTAAGGCGAGACCCGTGTCAATTTTTGTGACATTCTCGACAACTTCTTTGAGCTTCTCGGCACGAGCTTTGTCTTGGGCAAACGCTAACCCCATCTCCATCGCATTTTTGAAGATTTCGCGGTATTGCTTGGCAGCGAGAAAACGGTCGAAGTCCTGACTTTTTTGGACGTAGAGATTTCCTTGGTCACGCACTTTACTTGCAAACTCTTTAAGCCCGGGATTAGTCGGCCAGATTTTTCGGGCGATTTGTAACTTTTCGCCAGCACCGGCTGTATCTCGATTGAGGGCAGCGATTTGCGCGTCGAGCAAGGCGAGGTCACTGGCTTGGCGGGCGGCGTCCACTTTGCTTTTTATCTGGACGGAAGGGAAGTCGCTTGCGAGTGCTTTAAGTTTATCTATGTATTCTTCGCAGCGGGCGAGGTCGCGTTCGTCACCGAGTTTTTGCAAATCGCGTGCGTTGCTCCAGACCTCTCTTAAAACACGCTTTTTAGCAGGGTCAAAAAATATAACATCTGGTTCATATTGGCCGAGAAAATAGACTTCTTGCAAACGCTCAAACGCGGCGAAACGTTCACCGTTATCGTAGAGTCCTACGACAGCTTTCATACGGGTATCTACATCTTTGACGGCTTCTTTTGCGAGCATGTCCACGGAGTCTATAGTTGGCACAAAATCGCTGACAGGGAATAACTCTTTGACTTGTTTTGCGCCGACTTTGACATCTTGGGCGTCGCCTCTGAACATAATTCTATAAAACGCGCAGGCAATAGAGGCGTGGCGGAAGCGGCGTCCGACGAGATAAGCGGCTATTTGGCTTTGGAATTGGAGCCGTGCGTTTAGCCCTGTGGTGGCGTATTCGCGCTGGTTGACGAGGATGTCTTTGCGCGCCTCCGTCAGAAACTCGGTAAGTTCAACGGTTCTCGCTTTACCTTCTTGACGGGGCTTAGGGGTGGTGACGGTTTTATTTTTGCCGCTGCCGCTTGTCCGTGTCATGTCGCCGTCCATGTCTTCTTTGTATTCTAATCCTTGTTTTTGGCGGGTCAGTTCGCGTAGCCGTTTGTCTTTGTCTCGTTTGAGTTCGGCGTCGCGGCGTTCGTGAGCTCTGAGTTCTTCGCGCATGAGGGCCGTTTTGTAGAGAAGCGCGGCGAGGGTGGAGGAGGCATCGCCGTCGGCCTCAAACTTTGCGGCGTCGTAGAGGAGGTTCCACGCAGCTTGCGTGCTGTTGCGGCGGATTCTGTCGGTGGTGTGGTTGCGTGGCGAGAGGAGGTATTCGATGCGGTTGAGGATTGTTACGTATTCTTTGGCGTTGCCAGCGGGCGTGGGCGCGGCGAGGTAGCTGTCAAAGTAAGCCCGCATCATTTTGGAGTTTCCGATGGAAAACGTTTTTCCTTTCCACTGGAAGGTGCCGTTCTCGAAGTCAACGGAGTCGCTGTTGGTGTTAAAAAGTTTGTCGCTTTGTCCCTCGGCGGTGCTGCTGCTGTAGTTGCCAGCGGTGCCGGCGTTGGTGTTGACGCTCGACGAGCCGGGCGTGGCGGCGGGCTGGCGAGCACCGCCGCCGCTACCGGCGGGGGTCGGTGTCCCGAAGGGTGTTGCGACGCCTTGTGCGGCGGCGTCGGGCGCGGCGGCGGCTAAGGCGAGGATGGCGAGGATGGCGGAGGCGGTTGGGAGCGGTGTATGTTTCATGGCGGCGGGAGCTGAGTGTGTTTTTTGTGAGTGTGAGCGTTAGATGTTAAACGGCGTGTGAGGGAAAAAGTTTCGTGGCGGCGGCGCGTCAATCTTTGCGTGCTTTAAGAACTTCGAGCAGGTCGGAGATTTCTTTGTGTGGGCGCAAGACGAAGTGGAAACGCTGGTCGTTGGCAACGGGCGAGTTCAATGTCTCGGCGACGGCGTTTGGCAGGAAGACGACCATTTTGGCACCTGCGTCGCCTTGGCCTGTTTTAAGCTCGCGCACGACGAGCAGGACGCCGTTGTCGCTTTTGCGAAGCTGGAAGTTTTCCACGACGCAGTAGAGCCGGTAATTTTTTCCCGTGTTCGTGACGGTCCAGTTGTCGCGGTAGGCGGCGACATCGAGTGGTGTGCCGCTGCTGCCAGAGAAGGATGTTACCAGCAGCACGATGGCGATGGCGACTCCGCCGAGGACGGGGATGACGAAGGCGAAGACGATGGGATTGATTTTTTTTGCCATAGGAAAAAGGAGCGGCGGAAATGGACGGAGAACCGACGGCGCGGAGGAAACGGGAAAACGCGGCGCGGGGAAGCCGAAAAACACGCGCCCTTACAACGCCCGCCTGTGTTGGCAGCCTGCGAGGATGAAGCCCAGCGCTACCAAGACGTGCGCGAGCAAGACGGCGAACGCCACGCCCGGCGCAAAAATATCCATGCCGAGATTGGTGCTCACGAAGGCGTCGTAGTAGGCAGGCTCGGCGTCGGACATAGATTTCATGAAGCCCGTCCAGCCCCAGTAGGCGTTGATGAACGGGCGGCAAAACCACGTCAACGCTGCTGGCAACGCGAGCACGACGCCGGAAAGAGGAATCTGAAAACCGACGAGATAGATGGAGAGCAGTGAGGCTTTTTCCGCTGTCTGCATGACCGCCGAGAAGCCGAGGCACACGATGCTCATCGAGACGCACACCGCCATGAGCGTCAGCAGTTGCGTGCCCCACGGGCCGGGGAAGTGGCAAACGGTTTTGACGAAGCCCGCCATCCACGCGCCTTGGAAACACGCGATAGCCGTCACAAAAACGAGTTTCGACATCACGTAGGCGAAGGGGCTGAGGCCAGCGAGGCGCTCCTTCTCGTAGAGCTGGCGCTCGGCGGCGATTTCGCGCCCGCCGTTGTTCGCGCCCATGAGCGTCAGCAAAATCACCTGAAACATAATCAAGCCGCTGACGAGTGCGCCGAGGTGTGCGCGCTCAATCTGGATGCGCATCGCTCGCTGGAAGTCGTCAATCGAGGAGGGTAGCGAACTGTTGGAAACTACCGGCACATCGGGCAGTCCGGTGATTGCGAAGATGACGACGATAATCGGGAACCCAAACGTGATGGCGAGCGTGAGGCCGAGGTAGCCAGTGTCGCGGAAAAACAAAAGGAAGCGTCGGCGCAGCAAGGTGCTGAATTGGCTGAACGCGCTGGGGACAGGCGGGCGCGGAATGGCGACGGGCGCGGCGGGGACGAGGCTGGCGGGGGCGGCGGTTGGCGCGGCGGCGGCAACGGCAACGGCGGGTGCGGGCGCGGGTGCCTCGGGTGCGTCGAGGTCGTCGGCGTCGCTGTTGGCGAGGGCGGGCGCGAAGTAGGCGGCGTTCTCCGGCGAGGCGTCGAGAGACAAGCCTTGGTTTTCCGCCCGCCATGCGTAGTGGCCCGGGTTTTCCCGCAAAAATAATTCCCAACGCTCGCGCCAAAACGTGACCGGCTGCGAGTTGAGCGTGTCGTAGAGCCGCAGCGCTTCGGGCACGCAAAAGTAGGCGAGTAACTGCGCAAGCTCGCCTTGGAAAATGACGTTCCCCTGAAAGACCACGGTTATCCAGTCGAAGAGCTGCATCGTGTCCAGATTGTGGATGATGCAAAAAAAAGTTTTGCCGCGCTCGGCGACGAGCCTGCGCAACAGCCCGAGGATTTGCTCCTCGGAGTTGGGGTCGAGGCCGGACGTCACCTCGTCGCAAACCATGCACACGGGGTCGAGGGTCAGCTCGATGCCCAGCCCGAGGCGGCGCAGCTGCCCGCCAGAGAGCGAGCTGACGCGCTTATCGCGGTGCGGGCCGAGGCCGGTGATTTCGAGGACGGAGGCGAGGCGGCGGACTTTCTCGGCGGAGTCGGGGACGGCGAGGTCGAGCGCGGCGCGAAACGTCTCCTCGACGGAAAGCTGCGGGTGGGCGTTGGTGAACTGCTGGGCGAAGCCGACGCGCCCCGCGAGGTCGTCGGGGTCGGCAAGCGGTTCGGCACCGAGCCACGACTCGCCCGCCGCGACGGGCAGCAGGCGCAAGATGGATTTGACGAGGGTGGTTTTACCGCAACCCGAAGGGCCGATGACGGCGTTGAGGGCGTTTGGGCGGAACTCGGCGGTCGCCCGCGAGAGAATTTCCGGCCCACTGCCGCCGCCCGCTCGCACTGTGAGGTTTCTGCAACGAAGCATATCGCGGGCGGTTGTGCGGGTGCGTGGCGGGCGGGTCAAGCCAAAGGACGGCGCAGAGATGGCGCAAAAAAAACTCCGCCGCCGCGTTGGCACGGAAGTTGCTACACGTGCCCTGTGATTGACTGCCGCGTATGCAACGAAAACACCGCCGCCGCCGCTGCCGCCGCCGCCACGGGGATTACCGCCGAGGACTCGCCGTGTGCGCCCGCATGTCGCGTCGTCGGCGAGCTAACGCTCCTGCACGAAATCTCCGACACGCTCAGCGAGGGCTTTGAATCGCGCGGCGCGGCCTTGCGCATGTTCAAGCACCTGCGCGATGCCAAAGGGTTTGAGCGCGGCCTGCTCCTCGTCCTCAACCGCGAGACGGCGCGGCTGCTCCCCGAAGCCTCCGAGACAGACTTCCCGCCCTTCAACGCCCGCATGGACGAAGGGCTTGTCGGCGAAATCCTCGCCAGTGGTCGCGCCCGCGCCATCCCAGATGTCTCCCTCGTCTCGCCCGACAAACTTTGCAAATGGGAGCACGCTTGGCTCCCCGCCGCTGGTGCGACCAGCGGCGTGACCGCCCTGCTCGTCGCCCCGATACGGCACGGCGGGGAACTCGTCGGCGGGCTGTGTTTCACGCGCAGTGCCGCGCCCGCCGAGGTGTTGGAAGCGGACTTGCGTTTCCTCTCGCTCGTCGTCGGGCAGGTCGGGCTGGCGTTGCGTTTCCGGCAACTCGCGCAAGAGCGGCTTGACACGCTCCGGCAGGAGAACGCCCGCCTCCAAGGCGAGTGCGCACGTGGCCTCGTGCCAGAGGGCATCATCGGCAGTTCGCCAGCGATGCGGGCCGTCTATTTTCTCGTTGACCAAGTGGCGGCCAGCAAGACGACCGTGCTCATACGCGGCGAAACGGGCGTCGGCAAAGAGCGCGTCGCGGAGGCGATTTGGCGCGGCGGGATGCGCAAGAACAAGCCCTTCGTGTGCGTCAACTGCGCGGCGCTCTCGGAGAGCGTCATCGAGAGCGAGCTTTTCGGGCACGAGAAAGGCGCGTTCACCGGCGCACTCGCGCTACGGCGCGGGCGTTTCGAGATGGCCAATACGGGCACACTTTTTCTCGACGAAATCGGCGAGCTTTCGCCGTCCACGCAGGCGAAGCTCCTGCGCGTGTTGCAAGAGGGCGTCTTCGAGCGCGTCGGCGGTGCGCAGCCGCTCCGAGTGGATGTGCGCGTCATCACCGCCACCAACCGCAACCTCGAGGAGATGATAGAGGCGGGGAAGTTTCGCCTCGACCTCTACTACCGCATCAACGTTTTCCCGATTCACCTGCCGCCGCTGCGCGAACGCCGTGGTGACCTGCTCGAGCTTGCCAACCATTTCCTCGAAAAATACGCCGTCCAAAATCGCAAGCGCGTCACGCGTATTTCGACACCCGCCATTGATATGCTGACGGCCTACCACTGGCCGGGCAATGTGCGCGAGCTGGAGAACGTCATCGAGCGTGCCGTGCTCCTCTCGACGGACGGCGTGGTGCATGGTTTCCACTTACCGCCCACGCTGCAAATGCCCGAGGCAGCGGGCAACGGCGGCGAAGAAGACGAGACCGGCCAGATGCTCAGCGACGCGCTCGCGGCGGTCGAGCGCGAGATGATTGTTGACGCGCTGAAAGCCAACCGCGGCATCATGGCGAAAGCGGCGCGGCAGCTGGGCATCACGGAGCGCACCATCGGTCTGCGCGTAAAAACCCTCGGCATCGAGCCGACGCGTTTCCGCCTGACGCGGGGGAAGGAGGGTTGAACATGGGCGAGACGCTCCACATCACGCTGTTCACGCTCGGCGTCGCGCTGGCGGGCACCTTGCTCGTCGCGCCGCCAGCTATCGCGCTGGCGTGGGCACTCTCGCGCTCGGCGTGGCGCGGCAAATCTGTCGTCGAGACGCTCGTCGCCCTGCCGCTCGTCGTCCCGCCGGTGGCGACCGGCCTCGTGCTGCTGAAGATTTTCGGGCGGCGCGGCTGGCTCGGCGGTTTCTTGGAAGACACGCTGGGCCTCGAAATTGTTTTCACGTGGCGTGCCGTGCTCATCGCCACCGCCGTCATGTCGTTCCCGCTTTTTGTGCGGGCGGCACGTGTCGCATTTGAGGAGGTTGACCCGCGCCACAACGAGGCCGCGCGCACACTCGGCGCGGGGCCGCTGGACGCCTTTTTCACCGTCACGCTGCCGCTGGCGTCGCGGGGCATCGTGGCGGGCGCGGTGCTCGCATTTGCGCGTGCGCTCGGCGAGTTTGGCGCGACGGTGATGATTGCCGGCATCATACCGGGCGAGACGGTCACGCTCGCGCTGGGGATTTACCACCACGTGCAACTCGGCGAAGACGACGAGGCGGCAGCGTTGCTGGGCGTCTCCGCCGCGCTCGCCTTCGCCGCCCTCTGGCTCAGCGAACGGCTTGTCCGCAAACCCGCATGAGCAAAACCGTCACCAGCACGTTCACCACCGCCACGTTCACCGCAGTCCACGTTCACCGCAATTCACACCGTCCACCATGTCCACACCGTCCACCACGTCCGCTGAACCCATCGTTGCGCAGCTGCGCGTCGCCCGTCCTGACTTCTCGCTCGACATCGCTCTGACGTTTCCCGGGCGCGGCGTCACCGCGCTCTTCGGCCAATCCGGTTCGGGCAAGACGACGTTCCTGCGGGTCTTGGCGGGGCTGGAGCCGGCGGCGTCTGGGTTTTTGTCGGTGAACGGCGTGGTGTGGTTAGACAGTGCGCGAGGCATCCGGCTACCCGCGCACCGCCGCGCCCTCGGCTGCGTGTTTCAAGACGCCGCCCTTTTCCCGCATTTGAGCGTGCGCCAAAACCTCGATTACGGACGCCGCCGACGCCCGACCAACGGCGGCGGCGCACGCGGCAGCGCGCTTGATGTCGGCGGGCTTTGTGAACTGCTTGGCATCGGGCACCTCTTGGAGCGACGTCCGCAGACGCTTTCTGGCGGCGAACGCCAACGTGCTGCCATTGCCCGTGCGCTGCTTGCCTCGCCGCGCCTGTTGTTGCTGGACGAGCCGCTCGCCGCGCTCGACAACGCCCGCAAGGCCGAGATTTTGCCCTACTTGGAACGTCTGCGCGACACGCTGGAAATCCCTGTCGTTTATGTCAGCCATTCTCACGCCGAGGTGGCGCGGCTGGCGGACTACCTCGTGTTGCTCGCTGGCGGGCGTGTCGCTGCTGCCGGGCCGCTTGCGGAGACGCTGGCGCGGCTTGATTTACCGTCTGGGTTTTTTGACGGTGCGGGCGTCGTGTTGAGTGGGGAGGTTGTCGCCAGTGATGTGCAATACGGGCTTTCGACGGTGGCGTTTCGTGGCGGTGTTTTGCGTGTTGCGCGGGTGCAGCCGGACGTGCTTGGGTGCAAGTTGCGTTTGCGTGTCAATGCTGCCGACGTGAGTATCGCGTTACGCCCGCCTGAGGGCACTTCCATCGTGAACATTTTGCCTGCCCGCATCGTCGCCGAGGCTCCAGACGGCTGTGGCCACGTCTTGCTAAGTCTGGATTTGGGCAGCGGCACTCTCCTGACTGCCCGTGTCACTCGATATTCCTGCGACCGTCTCTCCCTCGCCCCCGGTCTCTCCATCTGGGCGCAGGTAAAAGCCGTCGCCGTAGCCACATAGGAAAAAAATGGGCAGGGCCGATCAGCAATAAAAGAGCAATAAAGTGCCAGACACTTTTTTACTTGCAGGTGGGATTGGCTTGGGATTTTTCGTTGCAAATATCCCTCACGGTTCCGCTTGAACATTTGTTCAACGCCGACAGACCGCAAACACGAAATGTCTCGAAATGCCGGGCAAGGAGTCCGGGCAAAGAGCAATAAAGTGCCAGACACTTTTTCACTTCACTTGTCGTCTTACACGGAACATTTTCCACACCTGCTGCGTCTTTACACCGTCTCCCATGTCCTTACCGAAAGTCATCTTTCACTCCGTCCTTGCCGCTTTTGTCGCCATTATCGGCGACTTGCAATGCGACACCATTCGGGCAGCCTCGCCATCTCGTGTGCCCGCGTCCGTCGCGCCCACCGCATCCGCCAAGCCCGCCACGCCCGCCACGCCCACCGCGTCTGCCAAATCCGCCAGACCCGCAACCTCCCGTCGTCCCATCGTTGGTTCTCCGCAGACGTTGCGCCTGCCCAACAACGTCCTGTTAGAAATGCTGCCCGTGGCGGCAGGGTCTTTCACGATGGGCAGCCCGAGCGGCGAGTCGGAGCGCGAGCCGCTTGATAAAGGCAGCGAAGCGCAGCGTCGCGTCAACATTACGAAACCTTACTGGCTTGGCAAATACGAGGTTACACAGGCGCAATGGCGGGCGGTGATGAATCGCACCCCGTCTGCTTTTCCGGGTGCGCAACGTCCTGTGGAAAGTGTGAAGTGGAATGAGGCGATGGATTTTTGCAAAAAGTTGACAGAGCGCGAACGTGCCGCTGGGCGTTTGCCAGCGGGCTATCGTTACACCCTGCCGACTGAGGCGCAGTGGGAATATGCGTGTCGTGCTGGTGCGGCGGGTGCTTACGGCGGCAGTGGCAATCTGAACGAGATGGGCTGGTATGCGGAGAACAGCGGCAGCAAGACGCATGTCGTTGGCGGAAAGGCCCCGAATGCGTGGGGTTTCTACGATATGCACGGCAACGTCTGGGAATGGTGCAGTGATCGGTATGACGCGACACCCACAGGCGGCAACGACCCGCTCGGCCCTCCCACTGGTGCCTACCGCGTCAACCGTGGCGGCGGCTGGGCCGACGGTGCGCAGTATTGCCGCTCCGCCAACCGTGCTTGGGGGCAGTCGGGTGGCCGCAACAGCTTCTTCGGCTTCCGCGTCGCCCTTAGTTCTGTCGGCGCAAAATAGCGAGCGAGCAAGGCTCCCGCTTGTTATCAGCGGCCAACCCGAGCGCTTTGATAAACCTTCTCGTAATGCTCCGCAGACAAACGCCACGTGAAATCGCGAGACATGGCGTTAAGACGGGTTCTCTCAAAAGCCTCGCGCCGGTCGAAATACAACTGCAAGGCGCGGTGCATGGCGTCGCGCAAAGCACCGGCGGTGGCGGCGGTGAAGAGAATGCCGGTGGCGTCCGCCTCGGTGCCTTGGGATGTCCAGCCGGAGATGCTGTCCGCCAGACCGCCGGTGGCACGCGCTACGGGCAAGGTGCCGTAACGCATCGAGTAAAGTTGCGTGAGACCGCATGGCTCAAAACGACTCGGCATGACAAAAAAGTCCGAGGCCGCGATGATGCGGTGCGCCGCAGCGGTGTCGTAGCCGATGCGGACAGCACATTTGCCAGCAAAACGTCTCGCGATTGCTAACAGACGTCCCTCCAAATGGCGGTCGCCGCTTCCGAGGATTACCACCTGCATCCGCGAACGGGCAAGGAGGTCGGGCAAAATCTCCGCAAACAAATCGAGACCCTTTTGCTCGTCGAGCCGCGAGACGACGCCGAAGAGCGGCGCAGCAAAATCACCCTCCCCACCCGCCTCGCCCGCGTTGAGGCCGTATTCGCGGCGCAAGGCGGCTTTGCTGGCGGCCTTGCCCTCCGCCACGCAGCCAGCGGAAAAGTTTTTCGCGAGATGCCCGTCTGTTTCGGGCGACCACTCCCGCGTGTCTATTCCGTTGAGGATGCCGCTGAGGTCGGCGGCGCGGTGTCGCAGCACACCGTCAAGCCCGCAGCCGTATTCGGGCGTCAAGATTTCGCGGGCGTAAGTCGGGCTGACGGTCGTGACTTTGGCGGCGTGGTAAATCGCCCCCTTCATCAAATTAACTTCTCCGTAACACTCGTAGTTGTCGGCGGTGAACAAGCTCTGCGGCAGATGCAAGTAGCCGAGCACACCGGCGGGGACAAAGCCCTGATGCCGCAAATTGTGAATCGTGAAAACTGGCGCGGTGCGACCAAGCGCGGTGCCACGCCGGACGGTGTTGAGCATGGCGGGCGCGAGACCAGCCGTCCAATCGTGCGCGTGAACGATGTCGGGCAGCCAACCGCTCTGGAGACAAAAGTCGAGCGCGGCGGCGGTCTGAAACGCGAAGCGGTAGCCGTCGTCAACGCGCCCGTAGATTTGCGCGCCTCCGAAAAACGTGTCGTATTCGATGAAGCGCACCTGCACGTCGCTGGTGTCGGGTGCGCTCTCCCAGACGCGGCAGTAGGCGGTCTCGGCGGGCGAGAGGTGGACGGCCACTGGGGCGGGAAACGGCCTGAAGCCTGCTGGCATCGCGGTGCGCCCGTAGCGCGGGAGCAAGACGCGCACATCATGCCCGCGAGCGGCGAGCGTTTTGGAGAGCGAGGCGACCATATCGCCAAGCCCGCCCGTTTGCGCGAACGGGGCAAGCTCCGGTGTGAGCATCAGGATTTTCATGGCGGAGAAACGGGTGGCGGGAGTTTGCGCTCGCGCACCTCGGCGTCGCTGAGGCGCAGCCGCAAGTTGACGAGCGGGATGAAGAGCAGCAGAAAAATAAACGTGAGTGCCATCGCAGCGTAACCGGCGATGTCGTGAATGGCACCGATGCTGAACTGCGGATTGGCGATCATCTGCACCGCGCCGTCTGCGCCGAGCACACCGGTGGGGTCGGGGATTTTCGGCGCGTTGCCCCAAGGGTCGAGGTCAATAGTCGGCGAGCCGTATTTGTAAGACCACACGCCCAGAAACGTCGTGCGGATGAAGTTGAGCACGAGCGCGAGCACCAGCGAAAGCCCCAGCAAAATGACTTTCCGAAAAAGCCCTTTCACCATAATCGCCGAGAGAAACGACCCCATGAAAATACACGCCGTGAGCGAGCGCACACCTGAGCAAGCGTCGGCGACGCCCACCGTGTCAGGCGGCCCGCCGATGCTGCGCGGCGGCAGGATGATGTAATTGGCGGAGACGGTCACGTTTAGCTCCATCGCGTTCATCAACGCGCCGACGAGCTTGGTGACGTTGAGCAGGAGAAAGATTTTGACCTGCGTATCCATGATGTAGAGCGCGGGGCCGGAGAGCAGCCAGACCAGCCCGGGGAACACGAGCAGGCGGATGAACTCGCGGCGTTCGCGGAAGCCGAGCGGGTGCCCGGCGGCGTCGCGGGCGCACAGGAGCCACGCCGTCCCGAAAAACACAGCGACGAAACCGCAGGTGTTAAAGTAAGTGGCAAAAACGTTGGGGCCGCCGATGGCACGCATGAACGCGCCCAGCATGAAGAGAAGCGTCCCGCCCGCGACTGCCGCGTTGGCGGGGATGTCCCAGAGGCGGCTTGCCAAGGGCGAAGGCAACGGCGGCGGCGCGGGTGGCGTGTCGGGCGAGGCGTCGCCGCCGAGGAAGATTTTGCGGATTTCTGGCCAACGCTCGTAGAGCACCCACGCGCACAACGGCAAGGTGAGGTAGCCGAAAAAATAGTCCTCGCGCAGCCCCCACTGGTAACTCTGTTCGTAAATGACGACTGCGAGAAAAACCGGCAGCAAGAGCAACGCGGCGCGGCGCGGCGTATCGAGACGAGCAAACTCGGAGAACGGTTTGGCGAGCGAAGCGAAAATAGAAGTCATGCAGGACGGCGTGGAAAAAGGTTTTTTCGGAGCGCACTCTAAACGCCAAAACCAGCGGCGAGGCAAGAATGGCAAAATGCGTTTGCAACCGGAAACCACCGCCGCGCCGCCAACACGTCCGCCGCACCGCGTCCGCCGCGTCCGCCTAAAACACAGGGACGGCGTCGAGCAAAGCGCGGGTGTAGGGGTGCTGCGGATTGGCGTAGAGTGCCGCTGGCTCGCCGCGCTCCACAATCTTCCCCTCGCGCATGATGAGCACGCCGTCCGCCAGCTGCTCGACGACGGCGAGGTCGTGCGAGACAAACAAACACGCGAAGCCGCACTCCGCTCGAAGCTCGCGCAGCAGCGCGATGATCTGCGCCTGCACCGACACATCGAGCGCCGACACCGGCTCGTCGCACACAAGCAACTCCGGCTCGACGGCGACGGCGCGGGCGATGCCGACGCGCTGGCGTTGCCCGCCAGAAAGCTCGTGCGGGTGGCGGCGCATCATGTCGAGCGGAAGTTTCACGCGGCGCAGCAGCTCGGCGACGCGCTCGCGGCGGGCAGCGGCGCGAAGCTGCGGAAAATGGATTTCGAGCGGCTCCGCCAAAATGCTCTCGAGCGTGAGGCGCGGATTGAGCGAGTGCCACGGGTCTTGGAAAACCATCTGGATACGTTTCCGCCACGGGAAAAATTCGCGCGGCGTCAAGGGCGCGATGTCCACGCCGTCAAAAATAATTTTTCCCGCTGCGACTGGCGCGAGCTTCAAAATCGCCCGCCCCGTCGTCGTCTTGCCGCTGCCCGACTCGCCCGCAAGCGCGACGATTTGCCCGCGCCCGATTTCAAACGAAACATCGTCAACCGCCGCGACCATCTCCCGCGAACCGCCAAACAACCCGCCCCGCGCCGGGAAACGCACCACGAGATTTTCGACGCGCAGCAGCGGCGCGACGACGGCAGGCGCGGCAGGCGCGACGTTCGCGGCGGAGGGTGCGGGGAAAGTAGCGGGCGCGTTCGCGGCGGTGGCGGTCTCTGCGGCGGGCATGGCGGCGAAAAAAGTTTTGCGGGAAAATCGGGCTTGTCGCGGCGCGGTGCGCGAGGCACCGGCGCGTCATCAAAAAAATGGTCGGGCGGGCGGGATTCGAACCCGCGACCCCCTGCTCCCAAAGCAGGTGCGCTAGCCAGGCTGCGCTACCGCCCGATGTGTTTTGCGGGCGCGTGTTTCTTTTTTATTGCGGCACTTGTCAAACCTCCATTCCTTCGCGCCTCGCTTTTTCATTCACCAACCGAACACCCAACCGTTCCCAACTACACACATCGTTTCACTCACATGGAAGACACATCCTCCCTCGACCCGCAGTCCGAATCCAAGCTCCCGCTCGTGATTTCTGCCCTTGCGTTTATCTTCGCGCTCCTCGCCGCGATATTTGCCTATCGGGCGCGCGCCAGCGGCGGCACCGCGCCGGAGGTCGTCGTCGCGCTTGAAGCACGCCTAAAAACTGCGGAGGAAAAACTCGCACGCTTCGACGCCGCGCTCCCCCAAAAGGTCACCGCGCTCGAGACCGCACGGGACAACATCAACCGCGACTTCACCGCATTCAGAGCCGACGCCAACGCGAAGGTCAACAGACACCAAGAAGCCATCCGCGGTTTGGACAAAAATCTCCTGACGCTCGCCGGACACATCCAGAAGTTAGAAGCCCGCGGCGGCACCGTCCGCGGCGGCACTGGCACGACTGGCGGCGGCACCGTTCGCGGCGGTGGCACGACCACTGTCGGCGGCAGCACGACTGGAGGAACTGTCACCCCTCCCGTCCGCGTTGACCCGCCGGCACCCCCTGTCGTCAACCACGGCGCAGCCACCGTCCACCTCATCAAGGTCGGCGAAAATTTCAGCACGTTGGCGAGGCGCTACGGCGTCACCCTCGAAGCCATCGAAGCCGCCAACACGGGCGTAAGCTCGAACAAGCTGCGCATCGGTCAAAAAATCAACATCCCCGCCAGACCCGCAACGCCTCCCGGCGTGACGCCGCCAGTCAACGGCGGTCGCTCGGGCGTAGGCGGTGCCACTGGTGGCGTCCGTCGCCCCGGCACCCCCGGCGGTCTTCCTCCCGGCGCTGTCCGCTAAGCATTCCTACGAACATGGCCGCACCCGCGCTCTGGAACCTCACCGACGAAACGCTCCACGCAGACTGCTCGGTCTTCCGCGTTTTCAAACGCATTTACAAACACCCTCGCGACGCTCGCGTGGGTGTTTTTTTTACAATCAAAAGCCGTGACTGGGTTCTCGCTCTCCCCGTGACGACTGGCGGGCAACTTGTCTTCACGCGCCAATTCCGTGTCGGCACGGGTGCGCTCTCATGGGAGCCGCCCGGCGGCATCATGGAGGCGGGCGAAAACCCAATCACCGCCGCGCAACGCGAGATGACGGAGGAGACTGGCTACACGGGCAAACGCGCCCGCCTCATCGGCACCTGTGCCCCGAACCCTGCCATCTTCGACAACACCTCGCACTTCGTCCTCGTCGAAGATTGCGAGTTGACGCACCCCGTCGCCTTCGACGCCACCGAGGAGTTGGAGACCGTCTTGCTCGCCCCTCGCGAAGCCGAGGCGATGGTGCAGCGCGGCGAGATTTCCCACGTCATCGCCCAAGCCGCCCTCTACCGCCTCCGCCTCGCCCGCCCCGATTTGTTTTGAGCGCAAGCAGGGCAGGGCAGGGCAGGCCCGCCTGCCGACTGCCAGCCTTCGGGGCTGCGGAGTGCTCAGGTCTTATAGGACCTATAGGTCGTATAAGTCCTATAAGACCTATACGTCCTATCCCCGCTGGCCCACCGCTTCCCCACTACCTCCGCCAGCCACCGCTTCCCCCCCCCAAAAAAAACTTGAAAATAGTTCTTGTCAAAACGCGGCACATCCGTTTTCCTGTATTTCTTCTTTGTTGCAGGGTGGAGCAGTTTGGTAGCTCGTCAGGCTCAGAACCTGAAGGCCATTGGTTCAAATCCAATCCCTGCACCCAATTTCAAAAAGTTAAAAACCTCTTCGTTCGCGGAGAGGTTTTTTTGCGCCCCGCATTTGCGCTCCGCACTTTTGAGCTTTTGGCAAACAGCGTTCTGCGTTGACTCGCTTCCCACCATGTCCGTCAAAAAAATTCTTGTAGCTACCAGCGGCGGCGATTGCCCCGGTCTCAACGCCGTGCTCCGCGCATTTGTCAAGAGCGCCACCAACCAGCCCGGCTGGGAAGTCTGGGGCAGCCGCCAGTCCTTCAGCGGCCTGCTCAACATCCCGCAGGAGCTTGTCCGCCTCAACCGCCAAGCCGTCTCCGGCATACACGTCAAGGGCGGCACCATCATCGGCACCACCAAAGAGTCCGGCCCCTTCAACTGGCCGGTGCGCGGCGCAGACGGCAAGATTGAGTATGTTGACCGCTCCGACGACATGGTGCGCATCTGCCGCTACGCCGACTTCGCGGCCATCGTCAACATCGGCGGCGACGGCTCCCAACGCATGTCGCTCGCTTTGCACAAAAAAGGTCTGCCCGTTATCGGCATCCCCAAGACGATTGATAACGACCTCGCCGCCACCGACGTCACCTTCGGTTTCCAATCAGCGGTGGACGTGGCGACCGAGGCGGTTGACCGACTCGTGAGCACGGCAGAGAGCCACAACCGCATCCAGATACTCGAGGTGATGGGCAAGAACTCCGGCTGGATTGCGCTACACGCCGCAATCGCCGGCGGCGCGGAGGTCTGCCTCATCCCCGAAATCCCCTACGACATCGCAAAAATAAAAGACTTCCTCCTGCGGCGTTTCGACGGCGGGAAACGTTTCGCCGTCATCGTTGTCGCCGAGGGCGCGATGCCCATCGGCGGCGGCCCGCTGGGCGAGAAGACCCACGCCAACCTCAGCGTGAAACTCTCCGGCGCAGCGGAGCGTTTCGCCAACGAGCTTGCCGCAGCGGACTTCGAGGGCATCCGCTGCACCATCCTCGGCCACGTCCAGCGCGGCGGCACACCCGTCTCCACAGACCGCCTGCTCGGTAGCCAATACGGCGTGCGCGCTTTTGAAATGGTGCAGGCAGGCGACTTCGGAAAAATGGTTTCCTTCCGCAACGGCGTGATGACCGCCGTCCCGCTCGAAGAAGCCACCGCCGCCATCAAGACCGTCGCCCCCGGCAGCTACCTCGTCCACGTCGCCAAGAGCATCAACATCTGCTTCGGCGATTAACCCGCCGAACACACCCGCGCCGCCCGTGACTCGCCCCGCCGCACACGCCGCCTCCACTCTGCCCGCCCAGATGCAAGACGGGCTGGACGACTTCATCGCCACCTTGCTCACCGAGCGCGGCCTCGCGCAAAACACCGCCGTCGCATACGAGAAAGACCTCGCCCAACTCGCCGCGTTTGCCGCTCGCCAAAACGCCCGCCAGACTTGGGCACAAGTGACCAGCAGCGACCTCGCCGAGTGGCTCGCCTCTCTCGCCTCCACCGGTGCCGACCCCGCCACCGCCGCCCGCAAACTCAGCGCAGCGCGGACTCTCGCCAAGCACCTCGTCGCCACGGGCGCACGCGGCGACGACTTCACCGCGCTCGCCGAAGGGCCGCACTCGCGCCGCCCATTGCCCGACTCGCTCTCCGAGCACGAGACGGCAGAGCTACTCGACGCGCCGCCCGACAACTCCGCGCTCGGTATGCGCGACCGCGCCATGCTCGAGCTGATGTATAGCAGCGGCCTGCGCGTCTCCGAACTGTGCAACCTCCCCTTGCAAGCGCTCGACGCCGAAGAGGGTTTCCTGCGCGTCTTCGGCAAAGGCGGCAAAGAGCGCGTCGTGCCCGTCGGGCGCGCCGCATTGAAGGCCGTCCGCGACTACCTCGCCGTCGCCCGCCCCCAACTCGTGAACGCCAAGACACGCTCCGAATTATTTCTGAGCAAACGCGGCACCGCGATTTCGCGAAAAACTTTTTGGGTGAACATCCGCGCCGCCGCCGCCCGCGCCGGCCTCGACCGCACCGTCAACCCCCACCTCGTCCGCCACACCTTCGCCACACATCTGCTCGCGCACGGCGCCGACCTACGCGCCATCCAAGAGATGCTCGGCCACGCCGACATCGCCACCACGCAAATCTACACCGCCGTCGAGCGCCACCGCCTCGTCACCGGCCACGCCAAACATCACCCGCGCCGACACCTCAAAACCGACGACTCACAAAAAGTTGAGAAAACCCCTTGACAAAGTTGGCCGCGCCCCCATCGTCCCGCCCCTTCTTTTTTCAAATGAAAACCACGTTAGCCAAAACTGCAAACGACACCGAAAAGACATGGTACGTTGTTGACGCAACCGACCAAGTGCTCGGACGCCTCGCCGTAAAAATCGCCGCAATCCTGCGCGGTCGTCACAAACCCACATACACCCCACACGTTGATACCGGCGACTACGTCGTCGTCATCAACGCCGACAAGGTGCGCCTCACCGGAAGCAAAGAGACCGATAAGACCTATATGTTCTTCACGGGCTGGGTCGGCACCGCCTACCGCCGCAGCGTCGCGCACATGCGCGAGCACAAGCCCGCCTTCATCATCGAGCACGCCGTAAAAGGCATGTTGCCTCATAACAAACTTGCCAACGCAATCATCAAAAAGCTCAAAGTCTATGCGGGAGCCGAGCACCCACACGCCGCGCAAAAAACGGTCGAGTTCAAAGGCTGAACCCACCCTGCGCACCAATTTCTAACAAACAACACCATCACGAAATGAGCGAAACCACTGATAAATTCGTCGCGGTCGGACGCCGCAAAACATCGTCGGCCCGAGTGCGCTTGAGCGCGGGCGACGGCACCTTCACCATCAACGGACGCCCGCTGGACGTCTATCTCTACTCCGAGACGCTTGTCAAAGCGGCGACCCGCCCGGTCGAGCTACTTGCCTTGTCCGGCCAATTGACCATCTCGGTCAATGTGCGCGGCGGTGGCCCGAACAGCCAAGCTGGCGCGATTTCGCACGGTTTAGCGCGAGCACTGGAAAAGTATAATCCCGAGAACCGCGTCCCCTTGAAAAAGGCTGGCCTCCTCACTCGCGACGGGCGCATGAAGGAGCGCAAGAAGAGTGGTCGCCCGGGTGCCCGCAAACGTTTCCAATTCTCGAAACGTTAATCGCCCTCCGCTCGGCGCACTGCGGCCTCTCGCCCAGTCGCGCCTTTCGCTGGTGGCGGTCGCCCCCCATCGCCAAGACCGCCCCGAACACCCTCCGGCGTTGCCGGAGGGTTTTTCTGTAACCAACTGCCCGCCCGCCCCCCGCCCACCCGCACACAGGCGGCGTCAGCGTAGCGTAGCCGCAGTGTGGCACAGACAATCCTGTCTGTGTTCTCTCCTCCCTCCTCTCTCCTGCTCCTACCCCCCCCCCCCCCCCCCCCCCCCCCCACCCGGGGGGGCCGGCGGGCGGCGGGGCAAACCCCCCCCCCCCCCCCCCCACAAACCCCCCCCCCCCCCCCGGC
>JAITPT010000273.1 GCA_031289285.1 Puniceicoccales bacterium | reverse complement strand
CCCTTGTGTCATCCTTTGTGCCCTTTGTGGTAAAACTTATTCTCCCGCCCGCCGCCCACCTCCACCGCCCACCGCCGCCGCCCTCCGCCGCCGTCGCCGCGAGGCGTTACACACCGGAGACACCGTGCCAAAACGCCGTTGACTGTGCCCGCGAAACGGCAACCCTCCGCCCCTCTGCCTCTCCCGTTTCTACGGCAACCGAGGCAAACCAGTTCCCGCACTTCTCGCACTATCCGCACTTCTCGCACTTTCCGTCTCGCACTTCTCGCCGCTGCTTTTTGCCGCCGCTTTCCGCTGCCACCATGAAACTTCCCGCCGCCAAAACCTTCCTCTGTTTATGCCGTTTTTTGCTGCTCGCGACACTTGCCGTTGTGGGCGCGTTCGCACCGACGACGGCGCACGCCGACGACATCCCGCCGGAACGCATTGTGGACGTGCTCGTCGTCTATACGCCCGCTGTCCGCCAAGCCACCGGCGGCTATGACGCTGTGAAGGCGGAAATCAACGCGATGATTTCCGAGACAAACCGTGCCTACGCCGACAGCGGCATTACCGCAAAACTGCGCCTCGCGGGCTGGCGCGAGGTGAACTACACCGAAAGCCCCTTCAGCTACGACGACGACCTCGACGTCCTCTCCGACCTTCGCCCCGTGCCAAGTATGCCGGGCTACGTTGACACAATCCTCGACGGCGTGATTGACGAAGTCCACGACCTCCGCGCCGAAGTCGGTGCCGACACCGTCGTCCTCTTCCGCGAAGGCGCCGCCGCTGGCACTGCCGGTCTCGCATACGTCCTCGGCGAAGACGACAACCCCGATTGGTATATCACGGCCTTCGCAGTCGTCGGGCGCAGGCTCAACTACTACACCTTTGCCCACGAAATCGGCCACAACATGGGCCTCGCGCACGACCGCGCCAACTCCTCCATTTCGGGCATCTACTCCTACTCCTACGGCTACAACTTCTCCGTCCCGTCCGGCAGGTATTTCGGCACCATCATGTCTTATCCGGGCGACCGCACCATCGGGCGTTTTTCCAATCCCGACCTCAGCATCGAAGGCGTCCCTACCGGCAAACCTGCGGGTAACTCGCTTTCCGCCGACGCCGCCCGCACGCTCAACCAAACCATCCCCAAAGCCGTCTCGCATTTCTACGACCCCGTGTTGCCCGCGAAGCCCGTGATTTCTCCCGAAGGCGGCACCATCGCTTCCGGCGGTTCCGTGCCGGTCATCATCACCGAGCAAACCCCGTTTTGCACCATCTACTACACGCTCGACGGCACCGAGCCTGACACGACGAAGACCGCCTACACCGGCCCGTTTTCGCTCACTGCGAGCACGACCGTAAAAGCCTGTGCCTACAAAGACGGCTACCCGCTTAGCCCTGTGGCGACCGCCGTTTTCACTGCCAACCAAAACGCTCCCGCGCCCACTTGGCAAATCACCGGAAACCTCGTGCCCACCGAAGACGGCGGCGACGGCAAAGCCTACCTCCTCGCTGCGAGTGTCGCCCTCTCGGCGACGGGCAGCAACGACGTCATCTACTACACGCTCGACGGCACCGAGCCGGCCATCGCCAACGCCGCCGTCTATGTCAGCCCGATTGCGTTGACCGCCACGACGACCCTCAACGCCCGCATCTGGCGCAACGGCAGACTCGGCGAACTCGCCACCTTCCAAGTCGCCGTCTGGCAAGTGCTCGCCCCGCCGCAAATCTCGCCCGCATCGGGCACGGAGTTTATCGCCAGTGTAAGCGTGAACATCGCCGCGCCCGCCACTGCGCCCACCGCCATCATCCGCTACACACTCGATAAAAGTGCCGTCGTCCCCAGCTCGCTGCGCTACACCGCGCCGCTCATTCTCTACGAAGACACCACCATCAAAGCCCGCGCCTTCCTGACTGGCTACGCTGCCAGCGAGACCGTCTCCGCCATCTTCCGCAAACACCTGCCGCCCGCTCCCTCGCCCGCAATCAACGTGTCGGGAACGCCCGCCGCATCGGGCGGCGCAGACACCTACCAAGGCCCCGCCACCATCTCCTTCACCAAAGACGCGCCCAGCGACATCGTGCGCTACACGCTCGACGGCTCCGACGTCACCGAGGACTCGCCCGAATACACCACGCCGTTTTTACTCACGCACACCTCGACCGTCACTGCCCGCGTCTGGCGCACCGGCTATGGCCGCAGCGAGGCCGTCTCGCGCCTCGTCACCATCAACCCCGTCGCCGTCGCGCCCGTCACCTTCTCGCTCGCGGGCGGAGTCTGGCGCGAGGGCGTGGATAGGCTCACCATCACCTGCACGACCGCTGGCGCGCAAATCCGCTACACGCTCGACGGCTCCGAACCTACGGAAACCTCCGCGCTCTACACCGCGCCGCTCGAGCTACTCGCCGCCGCCACCGTCAAGGCCCGCGCCTTCCACTCCGACTACCTTGCCGGCGAAACGGCGTCCGTAGTTTTCGACGGCTACATCTTCGCGGAGACCCTCGCGCCCGTCGTCTTCGCGCCGCCCGCCGGCCTCTACGCCGACGAGGTCACCGTCACCCTCACCTGCGCAACCGCTGGTGCGCTCATCCGCTACACGCTCGACGGCAGCGATGTCACCGCCGACTCGCCGAGCTACACCGCGCCGCTGGTGCTCACGGCAAACACCCGCGTAAAGGCGCTCGCCTTCAAAGCGCGGGCCAACGCCGCGCCGCAAACCACCGCCGACTACACCGTGCGCCCCACGCCGCCCGCGCCCCCCGCAAACATCCGGCTCGACGGCGAAAAAATCGGCGACGACGCCACCAACACTTTCCGCGGCCCCGCACAAATCGTTTTCCTCGCAGACAGGGAGGGCGACGTCATCCGCTTCACGCTCGACGGCTCCGATGTCACCGAGAGTTCCCCCGAATGGACTGCGCCGTATTACGAGCTGACGCGCAGCGCGACGGTCAAGGCCCGCGTCTATCGCGCCGAGTATAAGCCCGGCCCGCAGCTTGAGGTGGCGGTGGTCATCGTGCCCATCCACGTCGCCGCGCCGGTCATCTCGCCAAACGGCGGCGAGTTCGCGCAGTCAATTCGCGTAGTGATTTCCTGCGAAACCACTGGCGCACTCATCCGCTACACGCTCGACGGCAGCGACGTCACCGACGCCTCGACGCTCTACACGGGCGCGTTCAGCATCTTCGACACCCTCGTGCTCAAGACGCGGGCGTTTAAGACAGATTACCTCGAAGGCACACAAGCGGAGGCCGTGTTCACGCGCATTTTGCCGCCCGCGCCGAGTCCGCTGATTGTGCTCGAAGGCGAGCGCGTCGCGCCGGAGAACGGCGGCGGCGCGGACACCTTTGCGGGGAGCGTCTCCGTCACGCTCGTCGCACATGCCGCAGGCGACATCGTGCGCTACACGCTCGACGGCGCGGAGGTCTCGGCAGATTCGCCGCACTACACCGCGCCCTTCACGCTCACCGAGAGCAAGACCATCAAGGCCCGCATCTGGCGCGCAGGCTCCGAGGTGAGCGCGACGGCGGAGGCGCAAGTCGTCGTCATGGAGCGGGTCGCCGTGCCCATAATCACGCCGGATGGCGGAGAGTTTTCCGGCGAAACGGCGGTGGGTATTTACAGCGCAACCACAGGCGCAGAAATCCGCTACACGCTCGACGGCGCAGCGGTCACCGCCAACTCGCCGCTCTACACGGGGGCATTCATACTCGGCCACTCCGCGACGCTGCGGGCACGGGCGTTCAAAGCGGGCTGCGTCGCCAGCGGCGAGACGGTCGCTGTTTTTGTGCGCATCGCGCCACCCGCCGCCGCGCCGACGGCATCCATCGCGGGGACGCTCGTCGCGCCGGAAAACGGTGGCGACGGCAACGCCTACGCCGGCAACGCCACCGTCTCGCTGCTTTCGCCCGACCCCGCCGGAGTTATCCGCTACACGCTCGACGGCGGCGATGTCACCGCCGATTCGCCGGAATACACAGGCGCGTTTGCGCTGGAGGAGACGGCGACCGTGCGGGCGCGTGTCTGGCGCGAGGGGCAAAGCCCGAGCGATACCGCCGCTTTCGATGTCGTCATTTGGGGCGAGACAGCGGCACCCGTTTTTGAGAACGCTGGCGGCGTCTTCCTCGCCACCGCCCGCGTCGCGCTCACCTGCGCCGACCCCGCCGCGACCATCCGCTACACGCTCGACGGCAGCGGCGTCACCGTCGGTTCGCTGGAATACACGGGCGCGTTTGATGTCGCGGCGACGACTACTGTGCGGGCGCGGGCGTTCGCGCCAAATCGCGCCGCCAGCGTGGAGGTCGCCGCGACTTTTGAGGTGCGCCAACCAGAGGTGCCTGCCTTCACGACGCAGCCGCTCTCGCAAGACGCCGATGTCGGCAGCGCAGTGGTGCTCCGCGCCGCCGCGTCGGGCTTCCCCACACCGGAGTTGCAATGGCGTTTCAACGGAGTCGCGATTGCCGGTGCCACGGGTAACGTTTTCAACATCGCCGCTGCCGCCGCCAGCGACGCCGGTGCCTACGATGTCGTAGCGCAAAACAGCGCCGGCACGGCGGTCTCTAATGCAGCCGTGCTCACGGTCGGTGTGCGCCAGACATGGGTCATCACGCGCCAACCCGTCGCGCCAAAGGATGCAGTGGTGCCCGGACAGGCATTGGTGCTCTCCGTGACCGTTTCCGGCGGCAGCGTGAGCGTGGGCACGGGAACGGGAACGAGTGCGGGGACGGGCGTGAGCGCGAGCACAGGTGCGGACGCAGGTGCAGGGACGGGCGCGAATGTGGGCGTGAGCGCGGACTTGTCCTACCAATGGTTTTTCAACGGAACGCCGATTGCTGGCGCAACCCGCCCTGTCTTCGCAATCGCGGCAGCGCGTCCGGCTGACACCGGACGTTACACCGTCGAGGTCTCGGACACACGCGGGCGGCGCATCGTCAGTGCCGCCGCAGATGTCGCCGTCGGCCAATGGGTCGGTGTTGGCGGCGGCGCAGGCGTCGGTGTCGGCGCGGGCGGCGTAGGGGGCGACAGCGGAAATGGAAACGACGGCGGCACGGGCAGCGGCAGCGGCACGGGCACCGGAAGTGGCGACGGCAGCGGCACGGGCACGGGCGGCAACGACGGCGCGGGCAGCGGCAGCACGGGCAGCGGCAGTGAGAACGGGTCGGGAGTGCTCAAGCAACTCACGCCGGACGTTCCCAGTTCGCTTCTGCGCGAGACGAGTGCGGCTGCGAAAGCAGCACGTGACGCAGCGGCGGCGCGGGCGGCGGAGGAGGCTGCGGCAGCGGGCGACCCTGGCGAAGAGTTTGTCGCGCCGGAGGAATTGGGCGCGGGGGACTTCTTCGAGTTCAACAGTGTGGCGTCCTTAGAAATTATTTCTGCCACGGAGTTTCGGGCTGCTGGCGGCGCGGGAGATTTCACCTACACGCGCCTGACCGAGAACATCGCAACTTTGGTTTGCGTCTTCCGCGACGACTCCGGCAACGCCCTCGAAACATGGGAAATCCTTTTAGACTTCACCGCCGCCGACTGCGGCTTCTTCACCGCCGCCTCTGACCTTTCCCATTTCGAGATGGGCAACTGGCAAGGCGGGCACATCGAGCCACACGCCGCCGCCCCGTAATCCCCGCGTCCGCTCACTTCCACAAGGCACGGAACTTCGGCGAAATCGTTTCGTCGGCGAGGAGGCGTTCGCGGAAACGGGCGGCGAGTTGCGCAGCTTCGTCCCACGCGGGCAACAGGGAGGGGCTTGGCGGTGGCGGCGCGGCGGGCGAGTTGTCCATCGTCACGCCATCCTGCGGCGAGGGGCGATAGCGCATCGGCAACATGTCGTAGGCGGGCGCGAGTTCGAGGCGCGGCGCGTCACCGAGCAGCGACAATTCGGCGGCCTCAACGGGTTGCAGCGCGATGTTGCCCGGATGCGTGTCGGTGTTGTGAATTTGCGCCGCAAAGGCCGCGAGCAGGCGAGTCTGAGCGACCGTTTTTTCGCCGACGAACCCAGCGTCGCGAAACGCCTGCGCCAGCCCGAACCATGTGTCGCCGATGTCGCCGTCCCGCGCCATCGCGAGTGCTTTGAACGAGACAAACGGCCTGCGCCCAAACGCACCGATACGGTCGAAGCGTTCCACTTCGAGAAAGGTGCGCGTCGCGCCGCGGACGAGGCGCGTTCGCGCTGCGGGAAGGCCGGCCTCCGCCAGCACGGTTTGTGCGAGATGCTCGGCGCAGAGCAAATCTGCCCAGCGTGTCCCAGCGGACGTTTCGCGAGGCGGGGAAAACTTCACGATTACGGCGCGGACGCCACTGGTGCCTGCGGCGGTGCTCGCGCTTGGGACGGTTTTCACACGGCACAAAAATTTCGGCTGTTCGCCGCCAGCGGAAGAGCCGGGCGGAGCACCGTTCATCGTTTGCGTCGCAAGTTTTTCAAACGCCGCCGCACGTCCGCGCTGGGGAACCGCTGGCCCGCCGAGTGGCGCGGCGGCGTCTTCGCCTGCGTGGCGAGCGGCAAGCCATTTTTCCGCCGCCGCCTCGCCGACAATCCACGCGCCCGACATGTCGTGGCCCGCATTGGACAAGGCGTGAAAAACGTTGTCGCTCGACCACCGCGACACGTCTGGCGGGAGTTGGAGCAGTGGGTTTTGGTGTGCGAATGTGCGACCGAGAAACCCCTGCGGCGTCATATCTGCGAGGAAACACGGGAACCCTTCGTGAAGGAGTTCGCCGGAGGAGCCGCCGTCCTCCCAGCGCACCAGCACGTCGCCATTGGGCGCAGGCGCGAGCGCAACGACTTCGCCGACGAGCCGCAGCGTGGCGGCATCTTGTGCCTCGACGCAGTAGAGCGGGAGCGGACGCGGGTTCGGGTTCGGTAGGCGAGCGGTGCCGTAGCGGCTGCTCCGCGCCGCACCGAAGCGCGTGATGGCGCTGCCCGCCGTCTTGACGAGTTGCGCGATGCGCGGCTGTCCCACCCGAAGCGCATGTTGTAATTCGCGCCCCGTGCAGTGCCCACGCCGGAGGTGTGCGAGTAGTAATTGTATGGCGGTTTGCTGGTTCATTTGTTAATAGATACTCAACAAAATGACGGCACGTGACAAGCGAAATAGCAACATATTGCGGAAAAATAGAATTGCAAAAATAATAGATACTTTTCGCAATTGTCCCATAGCATCGAAAGTATTTGGATGGTGCCTGCACCAAACCCCAACGGGGTTGTCCAAGAGCACTACAACGGCTGATGTCCATAACGCTGGCCTCGTGAACCAACGCCACTCGCAAAACAGGAACGCACTTCCCCCCAAAAAACAAACTCGGTCGCCTCCAAATCCCCTGCCCTGCCCCTGCCCGCCCTGCCCTTGCCCGCCCTGCCCTGCCCCTGCCCACCACCAAGTCCACTCCGTCCACATCGTCCACTCCGTCCACATCGTCCACCAAGTCCACTCCCCCGCAGCTCCCCCGCAACTTTTCCCCCAACGCGGGGTTTCCCTCTATCCCGCAAAAATGACCGGCGACACACACCACCACGACTCCAACGACTCCACCGCTTCCGACGCCGACGTTCCCGACGCCGACGCCGACGCCGACGACTTCACCAGCTTCACCGCCGCCTCCGACGACGCCCCTGCCACCACCAGCACCCCCAACGCCAACACCACCAGCACCACCAGCACCACCCACAACAACGACGACGAAACCGATGTCGCCCTCATGCACCTCGTCGGCACTGGCGACACCAACGCGCTCCGTATGCTCATCGCCCGTTGGCAAGGCCCGCTGCTCAACTTTTTTTACCGTTCCACGCACTCCATCCAAACCTCCGAAGACCTCTCGCAAAGCGTCTTCATCCGCCTCCACCGTTGCGCCCCCGCCTACCACCGCACCGCCCGCTTCTCCTCATTCCTGTTCTACATCGCCCGCAACATCCTCATCAATGAGCACCGCCGCATCGCCCGCAAACCCACCGAACTCTACGACCCAACCGCCACCCCTCCCGAAATCGCCTCCGACGACGACTCCGTCCGCCGCTGCGCAGAAATCGAAGAAGCCTTCGCCGCCGCCGTCACGCACCTCCCCGAAAACCAGCGCACCGCCCTCCTCCTCCACAAACAACAAGACCTCGGCTACGAAGAAATCGCCGCCGCGATGGACGCCACCGTCCCCCTCGTCAAAACATGGCTCTTCCGCGGTCGCCAAAAACTCCGCGAAATCCTCAAAGACTTTTAACCAGCAAACCATCCGTAACTTCACACCCACAACGGGGTTTCCCTACACAACAAAAAACACGCCACCACGCACTCAACATCAACAACAACCCTCACGCGGAAAAAAACACCAATGAACACGCAACCGACAAACAACAACACCGCCGACGACGACACCGCCGCTGCCGACGCCACAGACAGATGTCTTGACGCCCTCCTCGCCGCCCGCCCACTCACGCCACGAACCGACTTCGCAGCCGACGTCCTGCGGGCGGTCGCCGCCGACACCGCACTCGACACCCTGATAGACGAACGACTCCACCACCCCGCCATCGCAGCCACCCCCGCCCGCACCGAACGCTTCCTCCACGCCGTGCTCCAATGGCACCGCCGCCGCCAAATCATCCGCTTCACCCTGCCCGCCCTCGCCGCCGCCGCCGCAATCGCCACCTTCGCAGCAATCGCCATTTTCCAAAAAACACAGTTCCAGACCGCGCCCGAAGACACCGCCCCCACAATCGCCTCCGCTGCCATCGCCCCCCCGTCCGAACTGCCCGCCACCACCCAAGACCCCCTCCTCGCAAAAGCCCTCGCCGACGACCCCGCCCTCGCAACATTCCTCGCCCGCGCCGAAGAAGACGCCGACGCCGACCCCGCCGCCCTCCTCGCCTCACTCGACCCCGACACCGCCGACACCCTCGCCGGCCTCAACGACAACACCCTCGACTGGCTCGAGAACCTGACTCTCTATGCACCATAAACACACACCGGAAAACCTCCCGAAAACACAGCCCGAAACCCGCCGCCCGCGCATCGCCCCATGTCGCGCCGTCGCCGTCGCGCTCGCGCTCTGCGCCGTCATCGCCGCCCTTGCGCCCGACGCCGCCGCCGACAACGCCCAACCGCCAGAAACAACCCCACCCGCCGTCGCGCCAACAACACCCGCGCCCTCATCTACGCCCGCCCCCGCCCCCGCCCCCGCGCCCGCCCTCGACGCCGACGCATCCGCAACGCTCGACGACGCCGCACTCAAAAATCTTTCCCGCGAAGAAATCCGCACCCTCGCCCGCATTCTCCGTTTCTCGCCGGAACAACTCGCCTCTCTGCGCAAATCCATTGCGTATCTCGAAAAAATGTCTCCTGCCGAGAAACAAGCTCTTATCAAAAAATTAGACGCCCTACGTCCCCCGCCCAACGGACGTCAGCCCGGGCAACGACCAGCCGGACAGCCCCCTCCCCCACCGCCGCCGCCCCAACGCAACATCCTCACCCTCTTCTGGGATTCCTTCCCGCCGGAAAAAGCCGCCGTCGAACGTGAGAAGTTCAACAAAATGACGCTTACCCAACGCCGCGTCTATCTTGGCGAGGTTTTCACGCTCACCCGTTACTGGCGCTCGCTCCCTCCTGAAAAAGCCCGCGCCGAGCGCACGCTTTTTCAAAACATGCCCGACGACGCCCGCGCCGCCTATGTCGCCGACGCCCTAAAAAAGTCACCTCCCCGTCGTCCCACCAGTCCTCCTCGCGAGCGCGACGGACGCCGCGACCGCCGTTTCCGCCCCCCTCAACCAACCACCCCCAACGGCCCAACCGCCCCTCCTGCTCCCGCAGCCACTCCCGCAGCCAACTAAGTTGCTAAGCTGTCTGTAAGCCTTTCCCGCGCCCGTCGCAGTCGCGACATCCGCAGCCCCGCAGCCAACTAAGTTGCTAAGCTGTCTGTAAGCCCGTATTCCTCACCGTGCCATGTTATGGCACGGGCGTTTCACCCGTGTCGTGCGCAACGCCGCCGTGCCCTCCCGCCTACCACAGGTCAAGCGATTATTTAGTCTGGTAAATTATTCCCACGGGTGCCTCCCCCGTGTGCGCAGGCGGGGGCGGCGCACCCTTGGGGCGTGTGGTAGCAAAGGGCTGGTGCGCAGTTATATGGAGTGCGGTGGCAGAGGGCGCGGAGTTCATCTCCGCGCCCGCCGACACCGCTTTCAATGCGGCACGGCGCGAGTGTGGCACAGACAATCCTGTCTGTGGTCGAAGCGTCGCAGGAGGCAACGGCAACACAGACAGAATTGTCTATGCTACACTGTGCCTACACGACACCACCACCGCCGCCACGGAACCTCCCCCTACCCCGCCTGTCACACGTTCGTTCATGAAAACTTCTTCTCGTTTTTCTCGCTTCGCGCGCTTCACTCGTGCGGGTGCCTTGCTGACTCTGGCCAGTGCTGCGCTCACCGCCCTTCCCAATAATGCCCACGCCGCTGGCATCGGACGCACAGTCTTCCCGGCCAACGGCACCGCGCTCGACACCAATTTCGTCGCGCCGCCGAACGACACCCGCGTCGGCTGTTACTGGTATTGGACGCACGACGGCATTCGCAAGGAAGGCATCATTGCCGACCTCGAAGCGATGAAAAAAGCCGGCATCACGCGAGCGTTCATCGGGCTGGTCGGCGGCGGCAACGACCCCGTGCTGTTCTCGCCACAATGGTGGGAACTCGTCCACACCGCGCTCAAAACAGCGACGCGCCTCGACATCGAAATCGGCCTGTTCAACTGCCCGGGCTGGTCGCAATCAGGCGGGCCGTGGATTAAACCCTCGCAATCAATGCGCTATTTAACCGCCGTCTCCGACCGGACAACCGGCCC
>JAITPT010000250.1 GCA_031289285.1 Puniceicoccales bacterium | reverse complement strand
CCCCCCCCCCACCCCGCCGCCAAAAAACCTCGCAACCCTGTGCGCTTACCGCTGTTTTACACTGCCTATGCGTTCACACACTTACTTCGCAAACACCGCAAACACCGCAAACACCTGCTCCCGCCGCCTCCGCCGTGCGCGGCGGGCGTTCACACTCGTAGAAATCATCATCGTTGTCGCGCTGCTGGGCATCATCATGGGTGTGCTCATCCCGAATGTCGGCAGCATCTTTGAAGGTGCTAAGGAAGACCTCGAAAAACAAAAAGTAGAAGGCACGCTCAACTCCGCGCTTCTACAATACAACACCCACATCGGCAGTTACCCGAGCACCGAGGAAGGCTTGCAGGCGCTCATCGCCCCGCCGGCAGGAAAAGCCGCCAAATGGCGCGGCCCTTACCTCAAAGACAACTCACTCATCCGCGACTCATGGGATGGCCCCTACAAATACGTCCGCCCGGGCACACACAACCCACGCGGCTACGACCTGTGGTCATTCGGCCCCAACGGGCGCGATGAAAACGGCGGCGGCGACGACGTTCCCAACTGGCCCAAAACCGACGCCACCACACCGGCAAACTAAGCGCCCCGCCGCCGCCTTGCCGTCGTCGCCGTCGCCACCGTCGTCGCGCCGCCAGCAAGGTCGCCCGCGCCGCCAGTTTTCCACGCCACCCGCCACCCGCACTTTTTCCGCACCCGCACCGCTCCAACCCATGCCACGCCGCGCGTTCACACTAATAGAGGTGGTCGTTATCATCGCCATAATCGCCACCACCACCGTCGTCCTGCTCTACGGTCTCGAGTTGATGTTGCCCTCTGCCCAGAAGGCGTCGCCGTTCGAGGTTTTGCGCAAAGCGGTGGATACGGCGTGGTATCGCGCAGCCACGGGGCACGGGCAAATCGCCCTCAGCTACGACCCCGAAAAACACCTGTTGCGCGTGACGCCCCCCAGCGGCGCAGGCGCGACCTCCGGCGTCAAGTCCATCGCCGCGCAATCCGAAGACGGGACGGACGACCGCCCTGCCTCCCGCCGAGACAGCGGCGACACCAACCCCAACGACGCGCCCATCGAGGCATCCGCCGACGCGCAGGAGTTCCCCTTTAACGACCCGCGTGTCACGGATGTCCGTTTCGTGCGCTCGCTCAACGTCAACAGCAGTTTCATGGCACCGGAAACACCCTTCGAGCAGCTGCTCTTCTCGGCAGCGGGCGGCGTGACACCCGCCGTCATCGAGATGGACGTCGCCGGCGAAACCCACCGCTACGCGCTCGATATTTTCGGCGGCGGTTTGGAGGATATAACAAAATGAAAAAACGCGCCTTCACACTCGTCGAGGTCATCGTCGCCGTCGCCATATTTGGCCTGATGTCGGCGACGCTCCTGCAAACCGTAAGCATCATCCAGCAAGCACTGATTGACGCCCGCGACGGCGCGGACACCTCCGGCGTGCGCCGCTTCGTGCTACGGCGCGTCTTGGCGACTGCCTCCGCCTCCGAGCTGGAAGCCGGTGCCACAGTCACCCTCGACGACAACACCACCGTAAGCTGGAGCGCCAGCATCGAGCCGACCGAAATCCCCGACCTGCACCGCGTCACCGTCGAGATTAACTGGGAAGGCGACGACGTAGAGGCCATCACGCTGCGCGTTTTTCGCCCCGCGTGGTCTGACCCCGAGACGCGCAACTCACTCCTCCAAAACCTGCGCGACGAATACCCGCAAAGCAGGTTCTCAACCTTTTAACCTCCGATGAAACTCCGCCGCGCCTTCACCCTCGCCGAGGTCCTCATAGCCATCGCCATCACCGGCCTGATGCTCACCGCGCTGGCGATGGTCACGGAAAACGTCTTGCGCATCTGGGCCGCGCAAGCCGAAGACCCGCTCTTCGACCGCCATGTGGACGGCCTGCGCCGCGCCCTCGAAGAATGCCTCGCCGAGACCGCCGACGCCGCCGCAGGCACAGGCACGACGGCGAGCACACAGGCCACGCTCGCCGTCAGCGGCTCCCGTTCTGGCAACAACTCCGCCACGGGGCGCGTCCGCTCGGCCTCCGCCGTCTTCACCGCCGCGCCCGCCGACGCCTCCGTCGAATACGCGCCCTACCTGCGCGTCACGGGCGCACCGCCGTTTTTGGAAGGCACCACGATGCCGCTGGGCTTTGTCCACGCATGGCTTTTGCGCGAAAACGATGGCGACCTCGTGCTCTATTGGCAGACGGATGATGACCGCCGCGAGACGCCCGACTCCGCACGCCGTCTCGTGCTCTCGCCTTGGTGCGAGTCCATCACCTTCCTCGCCTACGACAGCACGAACGAGGTGTGGAACGAGTTCACAGAGGCCGACCCCGAGCAGGTGCCGCCCAACGCCGCCGTCTTCATGCGCATCCGCCTCAACCACCGCGGGCAGACGCGCGAGTTCACCCTCACGCTCACCGACACCCTTCCCTTCAACCTCAACTACTGAGCCGCCGCCCATGACCACGCCCAAAGCACCCGCCCGCCGCCGCAGCCGCCGCCGCACTGCCGCCGCGCTCATCCTCGCGCTGGTTTTCCTCGCGTTCCTCGCCTTCATCGTCGCGGAAATCGTCGCCGCCGCCTCCATGCGCCTCGTCTGGGAAAACGAGCGCGGCCAACACGACGAGCTGCGCCGCGAAGCCTTCTCCGCCCTCGAATCTACACTCGGCGTGCTCGCAAGTTTCTCGCGCATAGACGGCGCACTCTACGGCCCCGCGCAAGGCTGGGGCGACCCGCTCGCGATGGCCGGCCACAGCGCCATCGGCGGCGTCAAGGTCTCCGTCACGCTCCGCGACGAGACAGGCTACTACAGCCTCCCCGCGCTGCTGGCGGACACGTTTCTGCTGCGCCGCTATTTTGAGGACATCGGCGTCGGCGAGTCGCAGGCGCAATCGCTTGCCGATTGTCTTGCGGACTGGACAGACGAGGGCGAGGCGGCCCGCGCCAACGGTGCCGAGCGCGAGAGTTACACCGAGGAAATCGCCCCGCCGAACCGTCCGGTGCAGAGTCTCGACGAGCTTCGTCTCGTGCAGGGTTTCGACGAAGTGTTTTTCGAGGATGGCGTCGGCAACGACCTCTGGCGGCTGCTCACGTCGAGTGTCACGCTCGTCGGTGCCTCGGCTCGCCCCAACATCAACACCGCGCCACGCGCCGTCCTCGAGGTGCTCGCCGAGCGGCACAACGTGGACCCCGATTCGGTTATCACGGCTCGCGACAGCGGGACGGGCGCGGTGAGTGCGTCGGGGAACTCGCTGGTTTTTCGCAACGCTGCCGACCTTGGGCGTTCGGGTTTTCCGGTCGCGATGGCGGAGTCTGTTTCGTTTAACTGTGTGCGTCTGCGCGTCATCACGCGTGCCAGTCGTGGCAACACCACCTTTGTCCTCGACACTTTGTTAGATGTCTCGGGTGCCGCCGCCACCACCGTGAGTTTCCCCTACACTATCCTCCAGCAGCGCGTGAACGCCTTCTTGCAGGAGTGAGGGGCGAGCGGCGCGGGAGAGGGGGGAGTCTCGGAGAATAGGTCGTATAGGACTTATAGGTCTTATAGGACGTATAGGTCCTATAGGTCTTATAGGTCCTATAGGTCCTATAAGACCTATCCCGTTGCGGTAGCTCCGCTGCAAGCCCTGCCCTGCTCTGCCTGCTGCCTACTCTGTCAGCCATTTCTCGATGTTCGGCCACTGGAGCATGAGGGTCATCGCAATCGCGATAAACGCTGCCGCCAACGACTCACCCGCCACAAAACCCGACGCCAACGGGACACCGTATTTGTCGTTATGCACAGGCGCTTTCTTTTGCCAAAACCACATGAGCACCGCGCCCAACGAGAAGGCGAGCGCGTTGGGAATGTTTTGCGGCAAAACCATCGCCAACCCGACACCCATTGACGAGGGCACCCAGAGGCGACGCGCCGGAAACAGCTTTTCCAAAACCGGCAGCGCGATACCCACCAACGCACCGACGACCATTGCGATTTTCACGCTGTCGGGCAGCGCGGAATTGGCGTTCGTCAAAAACTCCGCCACCGTTTTCCACATAATCGCCGTCGGCGGATTGTAGGTGTCCAGCGCCTTGGCATCGGGCACGAGCAACATCCAGACAGGCACGGCAACAACGGTGCCAACGCAGACGCCGATGATTTGCGACCAAAATTGTTTGCGCGGATTCATGCCCAGAAGACGCCCAAGTTTCATGTCGGCGACGAGGTCGGCAGCAGACGCGCCCGATGTCGCAGTGACGCCCGCAGTGATGAGGTTGATGTTCGCGTTGCCCCGCGCACCGGGCAAAACCGAGTAGAGCAGCTGCGAGACTTTGCCCATCGCGCCGACGGGGTTCACGTCCGCCTCGCCGCTGGAGCGTGTGCAGATGAGACCCGTCAAAAACGAGAGCGCGACGGCGACGAGGCCGAGGTAAGGCGCGATGTCGAACGCCGCCCAAAGCGTGAGCACAAGGCAGACAGCGCAGCCCGCCGTGCCCCACACGCACCAGCTCAGCGGCACTTCGAGGGCAGCAAGCGGGTCGGCAGCGGTGCCAGAGTCTTTCTTGGTGAACACACCGCGCACAGCCCGCAGAAGCATCGGCCATTGAAGCGCAAGCGAGGTGATACCCGACATGACGAGCACCGCCGTGCCGCACCAGAGCGACCACTTGAAAACTTTGTAGATTGGCTCCCCACCGACGACGGCAGCTTCGAGGTCGGGCGTGTAGTGAGAGGCCGCAAGGGCGAGCGTTTGCGCGTCGCTCAACGGGAGGTGGAAAACGCCGTTCGCGTGGTCGTGCATGACGAGCACAGGCAACACCACGCAGTTGAGCAGCAGTGCCGTGCCGAGCATCGAGAGCGAGACGCGCAGCCCGATAATCATGCCCGCGCCGACGAGCAACAGGCTGATGTCGAAGCCGTATTCGACGGGGCGACCGGGCAGCCGCCACCAATTGAGCGGGTTGAGCGGGCCGCGAAACTCGACCAGCTGCGGCAACGCAACCTGCGTGGCAAACGTGTCTAACCACTCCGCGTTGAAGACGTTTTTCACGACGCCGCCGAGGTCGGGGAGCGCCTTCCAGACGCCGAGAATTGCGCCAACTGCGATGCCGAAAAAGAGGCAACGCGCCTTGGCAAGTGCCTCCACACCGTTGGCGTAGAGCGTGCGCATCGTCTCCGCGAGCGCGATGGAACTGGGAAACTTTAGCTGCTCTTTGTTGATGACGGCGCGTTTCAGCGGGATGGCAATGAGTGTGCCAAGTGCCGCCGAAAACAGCATCGTGAGCATCATGTAATACCACGGCATTTGCCCGTGGACGACGCTCCCCTGCGTGGCGTCGAGCAGCATGAGGCCACCGAAAACGCCGACCGCCGTGTGCGAGGGGGTCAGGCCGGTGACGTTGGCGATAGACGACATCGCGCCGTTTTCGAGGATGCCCATCTCGCGGATGCGCCCGCGAGAGAGGTTGCGCAACGAGTTAAAAACCGCGAAGGCGATGATGCAGGCGGTGATGTTGACGCAAAATCCCCAGCCGATTTTGAGTGTCGTGTAGAGCGCAGACGCGCAGGCGAGAATGCCGATGAACCCGCCGAAGACGGCAGCACGTAGTGTGAGTTGCGGCATTTTTTCCGCGCAATAAACGTGCTCCAGCCAGTAGGCGTCGCGCACCTCCACCGGCGCGGAATCGGGCGGCGGCGGCGGGATGGACGACGTGGACGACGGCGTGGGCGACGCGAATGGCGCGGCGGACGGCGGGGACGGCGGGGTGGAAGATGTGGGCGACGGGGAGTCGGTTTGCCCGCCAGAGGGGGCGGGTGTAGGCGCGGGAAGTTCGTTGTTGGCGTCGGACATGCGGGGCGAGGGTAATGCGTTTCCGCCCGCGAAGAGTCAAGCGGTTCCTCCGCCGCAGTCTGCCGTCACCTGTCGCCGCCTCAGGCCGCCACAAGGACGGCCTTCGTGAGGTTGCGGGGTTTATCAACATCGCAGCCGCGCAGCCGCGAGATGTGGTAAGCAAACAGCTGCAAGGCGACCGTCGCGGAAATCGCCGCCGTGAGCGGGTGCGCAGCAGGGATGGCGATAAAGTCGTCCATCGCACGGGCGGCCTCCGTGTCGCCCTCGGTGACAATGCCGAAGACGCGGGCACCACGGGCGCGGAACTCCGCAACGTCGCGCAGCGTCAGTGTTTTTCCGGGGATGTCGCAGGCGAGAGCGATGACGGGCATCTCGGCGGGGCCGCACGGGGGCGGCGTGTTTTTCGCGCCAAGCCCGGGCAACAGCGAGACGGGGCCGTGCCGCACCTCGGCAGCGTGGTAGCCCTCGGCGTGGAGGTAAGAGGTCTCTTTGAGTTTGAGAGCACCTTCGAGGGCGACCGCCCACAGCGGGCCGCGACCCGCGAAGTAGGCGTGTTCGCAATGCGCATAGTGTTTCGCGATTTCGGCGATAGCGGCGTCTTGCGCGACAACCTTGGCGACTTGCTCTGGCGTGGCGGCAAGTTCCCGTGCAAAAGCCGCGCCCGCCTCCACCGAGAGACGTCGCGCACGCCCGAAGCGCAGTGCCAGCATCAGCAAAACGCAGACTTGCGTCGTGAACGCCTTCGTCGAGGCGATGGAGATTTCGGGGCCAGCGTGGAGTGCAACAAAGGCGTTCGTGCCGCGCTCCAGCGAGGAACCAGCGACATTGCAAACGCCCAGTGTCTCAGCGCCTTTTTCCCGTGCCTCGCGGACTGCCCCCAGCGTGTCTGTCGTCTCGCCCGATTGCGAAACGGCGATAACAAAGTCGCCCGGGCCGACAATCGGGTTGCGGTAACGAAAATCGGCGGATTGCTCGACTTGCGCCGGAATGCCCGCCAGTTCCTCAAAGGCGTAGCGGGCGACCATCCCTGCGTGCATCGAAGTGCCATGTCCGAGAAAAATAACACGCCGCACCTTCGCCAAATCGCTGGTCACAGCAGTTTGCCAAAAATCCGTCGGCTCGGCACTCGCTGGGGACTGGGGAGCAGCTGGGGACTGGGCTGCAACCGGAGGCTGTGCTGCTGGAGGCTGGGGAACTGCCGGAGACTGGGCACTTGTCGGAGACTGGGGAGCTTCGGGAGACTGGGCTGCCGGAGGCTGGGGAGCTTCGGGCAACAGTGATGTCCCGCGCTCGAAGTCGAGTCGTCCTCGCAGTGTGTTGGCCAGTGCCTCTGGTTGCTCGTAAATCTCTTTGAGCATGAAGTGGGGAAAGTCGCCCTTATCTGCCGTCGCCGCACCAGCCGCCGCCGCGACAACAACAGCCGAAGCCGCCGCCCCAGCCGAAGTGCCAGTGGGCGCGTCGGGTGTGGCGGGCGCGGTAACGGCGGACGGGGAGTCGGCGGGTGGTTTTGTAGCGGGCGGCGTGGATGTCACAGTCGCCGCCGGATTACAACCGCAGCTTTCGGGCTTTTGCGGAGTGTGTTTGGGTGTTTCGGGCGTTTTGTCCGAATGGATGTTACAGTTTGTATCGCTCATAAAAAGAAAGATGTCTGTGTGGTATGTGTGGTATGTTATCTTCTTGTCGAAGTCTCTTAATCCCTCCACGCAAAAACACAAACGAGGATTTTTGCCCCCCCCCTCTCAAATAATTAACCAGACTAAAGATT
>JAITPT010000246.1 GCA_031289285.1 Puniceicoccales bacterium | reverse complement strand
AAAAACAAAATAATTAAAAAGTTTTTAACCTAAAAACGGCAGTTGGAGGGGAAGTATTGCGAGAAGATGTTGTGGCAGATGCGCTTGGTGGATTTGTGAAGGCGCACCTGTTGGTGCGTAGAACAAAGCCAACAAGTGCAGATGCCCCAACAGCTTCCGCAAGACGACCCGACCCAACTGCCGTTTTTAGGTTTAAGAAGTAAAAAAGTTTTGTTCTTTTCTTTGTTGTGCCCTGTTTTTTCTTTTGTGTTCCTTTGCGGCAAAAAATCATTCCCGTTCTTCTACTTTTCCACTTTTAACTTTTTTTCCGCATCTCCGCATGATTTTTTCTTTTTATTTTTCTTTTGTTTTTTATTCGTGTCTATTCGTGTTCATCCGTGGTTTCAAAATCGTTATTTTTATTCACTGTTCCCCATCCCCCATCCCGTTGGCATAGCACCAAATTTTGCAGTGCAAAAAGCGAGCATGTCGGGCGAGGGCGGTGCCTCAAAGACACGTTGGAAGTTTGGAGCTTTGAACTCCAACCGGAAGGCGTGGAGCATCTGGCGCTCTGTCTCTAACAAAGCGGCGTGGCGGTCTGTCCAGCCGTGCTCTGTGAACTCGAGATACAACAACTCGTCGGGGCCGTAGAGCTTGTCGCCCGCGACGGGAAAACCCAGCCATTGCGCGTGGACACGGATTTGGTGCGTGCGCCCCGTGTGAGGCGTCACCCGCGCAAACGTGCTCCCATTTTTGGCAAACAACGGCTCAAAAAACGTCACCGCCGTCCGCGCCGTTTCGGCGTGCGAGACACAATGTTTGACCGCCACAGGGCTGGCGGGGTCGCGGTCAAGCGGCTCGTCAACAAGCACTGGCTCGCGCATTTCGCCGCAAAGGACGGCGAGGTAGGTCTTGGAAACTTGGCGCTCTTGGATGGCGATTTGGCTGAGACGGGCGGCGGCGAGGTTTTTGGCAATGAGCAAGACGCCGCTCGTCTCGCGGTCGAGACGGCTGACAAGGTGCAGCGTTTTCATTTGACGCCACGCTTTGACCGCGCCGGAAACACTAGACCACGGGCCATCTTTCGAGGGATGGCAGACGATGTTGCCCGGCTTGTTGAGCACGATGAAATCGTCGTCCTCGGCGACGACCCATGTCTGCAATTCGGACGGCGCGATGTGCGGATCTTTGCCAACACGCGGGGGCGCGACGGCAGCAATTGGCGCGTCGGCGGGCACGTCGGCAGCAGGCGGAATGGGGGCGGCATTTTCCATTTGTTTTTCAATCGCTCCAATCGAGCATTCGTTGGATGGGAGCGCGGGCGTCGCGGATGACGTGCTCCGGCAACTCCACGGCGGGAGCGAGATTGGCAAGGCAATCACGCAGTTTTTCGATGGTGTTCATTTTCATAAAACGGCAGTCGTTGCAGCCGCACAAATCCGTCGGCCCCGCGACAAAACGTTTGCCAGGCACCTCGCGACGCAGGCGGTTTATCATGCCCGTCTCGGTGACGATGATGAAGGTGTCCGCCTCGTTTTCGCGGCAGTAGGCGACCATTTTTTCGGTGCTGCAAACGATGTCCGCCATGTCGCGCACGGCCTCGATGCACTCGGGGTGGGCGACGACGGGCGCGGCAGGAAACTTGGCTTTGGCACTCTCGATGCTCGCCACCGAGTAGAGCACATGGGCGTAGCAGCTGCCCGGCCAGAGACGCATCTTGCGCCCCGTTTGCCGCATGACCCATTGGCCGAGATTTTGGTCGGGAACAAAAAGGATTTCGCGGTCGGCAGGGATTTGGGAAACGATTTTGACGGCGTTGCCGCTGGTGCAAATCACGTCGCAAAGCGTCTTCACCTCCGCGCTGCAATTGATGTAGGCAGCGACGTAGAGGCCCGGGTGCGCGGCTTTATAGGCGGCAAGTTCCGCAGGCGGACACGAGTCGGAGAGCGAACAGCCAGCGGTCGGCTCTGGGAGCAAAACAAGTTTCGTCGGGTTCAGGATTTTTGCCGTCTCCGCCATGAAATGGACGCCGCAAAAGACGATGACCTCGGCGTCGGTCGCAGCGGCTTGACGCGAGAGGCCGAGCGAGTCGCCGACGAAATCCGCCACGGCTTGGATGTCGTCGGTCTGGTAATTATGCGCGAGGATGACGGCCTTGCGCTCACGTTTGAGGCGGAGAACTTCCCGCTGCACGGCGTTGAGCACGGGCGGCGCGGCGGGGTCGAGCGGCGGGAAAACAAGCGGTTCCGGCGAAGATTGCGCAGGTTCGGACTTCATGGCGGCGCAGTGTGCGCGAGGCGGCGGCGGGGGCAAAACAAAAGACGGACGGGGCGCGGCGCGGCGCAGTGCGGGGGACGCAGCGCGAGGGTGGTAGGTGGTGGCGAGTGGGTGGTGGGCGGTAGGTGGTTGTTATAGGTGTGACAGGATGTCGGTGGTCGCCACGGCTTCCGCGCCGCGCCGCCGCGCCAATTTGTCCGCCGCCGCGCCGTGCCACGCGACAGCGGCAACGAGCGTGCGCAAGGGGTCGGCAGAAAAACGCCGCGCCAACAACGCCCCCGCGATGCCCGCAAGCAAATCCCCGCTGCCGCCGCGCGCCAACACCGGCCCGCCAGCGCAAACCACCACCTCGCACGAGGCGTCCGCCACACGCGTCGGCGCACCTTTGAGCGCGACACAGGCACGAAGACGTTGGCAAAGGCCACGCAAGGTTTCCGGCGAAACCGCGCCCGCCGCAACCTCCGCCGACGCCTCCGGCGCGACACGCGCCAACTCGCCCGCATGTGGCAACAGCAGTGTCGGCAGGGCAGCAGGACGGGAGGTCGCCGCTGCCGCGATTTCGGGGCGTAGCGCGTCGGCGTCGAGCACCAGCGGACAGGGCGTGTTTGCGGCGATGTCGGCCAGCAGCGCAAGCGTCTCCGGCTCCGCGCCCGCGCCGGAACCGCAAAGCAGTGCCGTGGCGCGGGGAAGTTTTTCGCGCAGCAAAAACATGCCTTCGAGCGCAAGCCCACCGCTGGGCGTTTCCGGCCAAGGCACCCACATCGCCTCCGGCGCGACAGCGGCAAACGCGGCAGCGACACTCTCCGGGCAAAACGCCGTGAGCAGACCCACGCCCGAGCGCAGCGCAGCGCGGACGTTCATCAGCAACGCACCCGGCATCGAACGCGAGCCGCCGAGGACAAACAGGTGCCCGAAGTCGCGTTTGTCAGCAAGCGGCGGACGCAGGCGGCGCAACGAGCCGTGCTCAAGGACAGCGGCGTTGGCGACGCGACGCGCACCCGACTGCGACGCAGGGGACGCGGGGAAACCGATGTCTGCGTAGCGCAGCCGCCCACGCGCTTCGGCGTTGCACGGCTCGAGCAGAGGCGTTTTCAAAATCCCGCAGGCGACCGTCGCGTCGGCATGAAAAACAGAGGCGAAGAAATCGCCGATACCGGATGGCAAATCCACTGCCACTTTTACCGCGAATGCCGCGCCGTGCGCGTTTGCCCAGCGAATGATTTCGTCAAAAGGCGGGCGCAAAGGCGGGCGAAAGTTGTATCCCAGCAAACCGTCGAGCAGCACATCCGCGCTGCCGCCGATTTCCGCCAACAAAGCATCTGCCTCTGCCGCGCTCGCCCAAACCCGCACCCGCGCCCCCTTTGCCGCAAGTTGCGCCAAGGCTTGCGCAGCAGCAGGAGAAAGCTGCTCCGGCGGAGTCGCAAGAAGCACTGTGACGGATTTTGCCAGTGCTCCCGCCTGAGTTTTCGCACCCGTCCCCACGCCCACGCCCACGCCCACGCCCGCCTCCGCGCCCGTGTGTTCGCCAGCGACATCGCAGTTGGTTTTCCCAAAATTGTTTTCCGAGTCGTCCACCGGATTGGATGGACGAAACGGACGGGCCTGACTCGGGCTGACCAGACCACCACTGACCAGACCCGTCCCCAAATTGTCTGGCGAATAGGACGGACGAAACGGACTGGGCAAACGTTCTTCAAAATTGTCAGGTGGAGTCTTTCTGAAACAGCCTGCCAGTCTCAAGATTTCGGCGGCTGCCCAAAGTGCGTCGGCGGCATTGTGTCCTTTTCCGGCCAGCACAAAAACGTTTGTCGGCCCCTGCCCTATTGTCGTGCCTGCCGTGCCCGCCCCGAAATCTTGTCGCAAAGTTTCCCACCCACCCTGCGACTCTTCCCAAAGTGCCACGGCCTCTTCTGCCACTTTTTTTGCGGCGCGCTGCATAAAAACGGTCTCGTCCCGCGACGCCTCGCCAAAAAACGCCTGTTCAAATCGCGCCGCTTCCGCGCAGCTCATAACAGGAGTCGTCCCGGGCATTTCTGCCCCCAACCCCGTCAACCTTTCGCAAAAATCGCCTTTGTCTTCCTTCATACGCCAAAAACCCCACATATTTTCATTTTTTCCGCAAGACCCAATTTTTCCCTCCCGAATTAAATGGCAGCCATTTTTTTACTTGCAGGTTGGGGGCGTGAGGATTTCCCCGTGGCCAGCACTTCACACAACTCGGTAATTTCATCTCTCAAAATCAGTGACCACGCACATAGACAAGGTGCCCGCAGCACTCACGGCGCATCCTTCGCTCGCTCGCCGTCTGAATTAAATGGCAGCCATTTTTCTCACTTGCATATTGAATGGAGCGAGATTTCCTCGTGGCCGACACTTCACACAACTCGGCAATTTCATCTCTCAAAATCAGTGACCACGCACATAGACAAGGTGCCCGCATCCCGACATACAGAATGACCGGAGGGGTATGGGGTTATGCCATTTCTCAATAATCCTAAGAACGGCAGTTCAGCGGGATGGGTTTGCGCAAGATTTTGAGGCGGACGCGGTTTGTGCTTTCCCGATGCGCACCTTGTGGTGCGTGGAGCGGAAAGCGCAAGCCGCAAACCGCCAAAAGATTGTGTAAAACCGCCAGCATTTACTGCCGTTTTTAGGCTTATCCGTAAGGCAGACCAACGTTTTTTTAGACAGTCTAATTTTGGTTCGTCTAATTTAGGTTCCTTGCGACTTTAAGTGGGAGGCGAGGACATGGGATAGAGAAACACCCGAACCAGTAGGGACAACTTCTTTGGAACACAGAATTTTAGTTCCGCGAAAATCCCCTCCCTCCCTTCTCGGCACTCCCTTCTCGGCAAAAGGAATTAGTCTGGTTAATTATTCTGGCAACTTTTTGGAGGGAGTCCCGATTTTGCTTCGCGAACACGCGGAAAATCATGCACTTAAGACGCAGCAGATATTTTGGCCATTTGCCGAACTTGAATAAAAAGGCAGCCATTTTTTTCATTTGACTTTAAAATAACTCGTGTTCGTCAGACTCTCGTTCCGCACACAGCAGGATTTATAGGAGCTGCGGCACCAGCACTCCCACTCAAAATAGCAAAGAATCATTTTTTTTAGACAGTCTAATTTTTTTATTGCGATGCGGGAAGGTTATGTTGCAGTATGCGCACATGGCTACCGCACGTTTCAAAATATCACATGCTTCCGGCACAAGCACTGGTGCTGCTGCGGACGGGCACGGACGTGACGGCGGCCTTTGCGTTTTCCGATTTTTTTTAGACAGTCTAATTTTTTTGTTGTCTAA
>JAITPT010000154.1 GCA_031289285.1 Puniceicoccales bacterium | reverse complement strand
GCCGGGGTTGAAACCACGGATGAACACGAATGGGCACGAATAAGGAAAATGGGAAAGTGGGAGCTGGGAAGGTAGGAAGTGGAAGGTGGAAAAGTGGAAGGTGGGAAAGTGGGAAAGTGGGAAAATCTAAATTGGCAATTCGGAATTAAGACCTCTCGGTTTTGACAGCAAAAACTTGAAAAACGATTTTTTGAAATTTGAGACTTGAAATTTGTTTTCCTTATTCGTGCCCATTCGTGTTCATCCGTGGTTTCAACCCCGTTTCCCCTCCCCCTCGCTGTCCTCCTCCTCCCCCTCGCGTCTTCCCTTTTTTTTAGAAGTCTTCCCCCACGCCACCGCCGCCGCTACTGCTGGCGCGGGCGGGTGGGCGGTCAACGGGACGGGATTGTCCTTGGAAGGAGTTGACGACGCTTTCTTCGGGCGGGGTCTCGAAACGAGTGAGATTGCGGATGAAGTTGAGAGGGATTTCGCCAGTGGGGCCATTGCGCTGCTTGGCGATGATGAGCACTCGCGGCACAGTGCCACCCGGACTTTCCTCCTCCGGCTCCTCGTCGTCGCCGCCACCGCCACCGCGTTTGCTGCCAGTTTTTTTGGTGGCGGCTTTGCGCTTGATGTCAATGAGGAGCACCATGTCGGCGTCTTGCTCGATGGAGCCAGACTCGCGCAAGTCGGACATGCGCGGCGGGCGGTTCTCGTCCTCGTTTTTGCGGTTGAGCTGGGCGAGCGCGACGATGGGCAGGCTGAACTCTTTCGCCATCGCCTTGATGCTGCGCGAAGCCTCGGCGATTTGCTGTTCGCGCGAGACGCTGTTGTCGGTGCCGTTGATGAGCTGCAGGTAGTCTATGACGATGAGACCGATTTTTTCCTTCTGGACGAGGCGACGGGCTTTGGCACGGATTTCCAAAATCGTCTGCCCGCCTTGGTCGTCTATGTGCAGCGGCATCCCTTTGTATTCGCCAGCGGCTTCGACGATTTCGGGGAGGCGGTCTTTGACAAAGCCTTCGCGGATGCTGCCGAGGTTGGCGCGGGCGCGGGAGCACAGGAGCCGCATCGCCAGCTCGCGCGAGGGCATCTCGAGGCTGAACATGAGCGTCGGCACTGGCGGCGCGTTTTTGCGAAATAGCGCGGCCTCGATAAAGTTGAGCGCGATGGAGGTTTTGCCCATGCCCGGGCGGGCGGCGACGACTATCATCTGCCCCGGATGGAAGCCGAAGCAGAGCTTGTCGAGCACCTTGAAACCGGTCGGCACGCCCGTGATTGCGCCCTTGTTTGCCTCAAGCTCGTTAATCAGCTTCACGGCCTCGTCTATGGGTTCCTTGATGTGCTGCGTGGAGTCGGCGGAGACGCGGTCGGCACTAATCTCGAAGAACCGCCGCTCCACGGAGTCGAGCAGGTGTTGCAGGTCGTCTTCCGGCGAATAGGCGCGTTCGACGGTCTCGGTGGCAGTGGCGATGAGACGACGGAGGTAGTATTTTTCACGAACGATTTTGCGCCAATACGGGGCATGGGCAGTGACCTCGATGCGGTTCGTAAGACCCATGATGTAGGCGACGCCGCCAGCAGTCTCGATGGCGTTGTTTTTGCGCAAAGCCTCGCAGAGCGTGATTTCGTCAACCCCTTTGACGTTGGCGGCACCAAGCTCCGCGAGGGCGTGAAAAATCGTCTGGTGCTGGACGGAGTAAAAATACTCGGGGCGGAGTTTTTCGCCGAGCGATTCGCCGAGCACATCGGGGTTGAGGATGCAGGAGGCGAGCAGACCTTGCTCGGCGTCGAGGTTGTGCGGCATGACTCGCTCCGGCGCACCACCAGCAGCGGCTGGGCGCGGCGGCGGCGGGTCTGGGTTGATGTATGCGGGGGAGTCGGAGCGACGGCGGCTGGCGGCGGACATAGTGTTAGACGGCGTTAGCAGGTTGAAAAAAAACGGGGCGCGCAGGATGGGAGCCGCCGCCCGAAACGCCATAAGATTTTTCCTCGTTTTTTCAAGTGACAGCCGCCCCAAAAAACCATTTAAGCGGCGGTTCTTTTCATGGCAGACATCCACTCGCGCATCGTCATCACAGGCATTGGTCTCACGGCCCCCAACGGCAACTCACTCGCGGATTTTCGCGCAAACCTCCTCGCGGGCAAAGCTCGCATCGCCGAGATTGACGTGCGCCACATGGGACGTCATCCGGCAGGCATTTGCGACTTCGACGCGCTGCGCCACCAAAAACGCAAAGAGCTACGCAACGGCACACGCGCCGGCAGCATCGCCATTTATTGCGCCTGCGAGGCACTCGCCGACTCTGGGATTGACTGGGCGGGCACGCGCAAATCTCGCGTCGGCGTCTATCTGGGCATCACCGAGCACGGGAACGTCGAGACGGAAAACGAAATACACAACATCTCGCAATTTGGCTTCGACACGAAGTATTGGACGCACCACCACAACCCGCGCACCGTGGCCAACAACCCCGCTGGCGAGGTCACGATGAACCTCGGCATCACGGGGCCGCACTACACCATCGGCGCGGCTTGCGCGGCGGGAAACGCCGGTCTCATACAAGCCGCCCAGATGTTGCGACTCGGCGAGGTGGACCTCGCGTTTGCTGGCGGCGTCTCCGAGTCCGTCCAGTCTTTCGGCATTTTCGCAGGTTTCAAAAACCAAGGCGCACTCGCCCACCACACCGACCCCGCGAAAGCCTCCCGCCCGTTTGACCGCGACCGCAACGGCATCGTCATCTCCGAAGGCGGCGCCGTCTATACGGTCGAACGCATGGCAGACGCGCTCCGGCGCGGGGCGCATATCCATGCGGAAATCCTCGGTTGGTGCATCAACTCCGACGCTTCCAGTGCCGTCTTGCCCGACGCCACGCGGCAAGCGGAGTGCGTCCACGCCGCCCTTGAGCGCGCCGCCCTCGCCCCGCAAGACATCCACATCGTGAACACCCACGCGACCGCGACCGCGCAAGGCGACATCCAAGAGTGCCGCGCCTTGCGCTCGGTTTTTGAGAATTGCCCGCGCACCCGCGTCAACAACACCAAGAGCTACATCGGCCACTGCATGGGCGCAGCGGGCGCACTTGAGTTAGCCGGAAACCTGCCCGCCTTCGACGACGGCGTAGTTCACCCGACCATCAACATCGAGCACCTCGACCCCGAATGCGACCTGCCCGGCCTCGTCCTCAACACGCCCCAGCAAGCCGAACAAGTGGACACGATTTTGAACAACTCCTTCGGGATGCTGGGCATCAACTCGACCCTGATTGTGGGCAAGTGGCGGGGATGAGGTAGGGGTGAGCGGGAGGTGAGCAGGTGGGTGAGCGGGGCATAGGTCTTATAGGACCTATACGACCTATAGGTCCTATAGGTCCTATAGGTCCTATAAGAGGTGAGCCACCCAAGCCGCAAAACGCCGCCTGCTGCTGCACTGCCACCGAGCACTGCCGCCGCTGCACTGCTGCTGCACTGCTGCTGCCCTTTTTTCCGTTGCCCTTCTGGCGCTGCGCCGCTTAAACGCCGCCCACATGCCCTCTCTCTTCGACATCAAAGACCGCGTCTATATCGTCACTGGTGCTACCGGTGCCCTCGCAGGTTCCGCCGCTGCCTACCTTGCCGCACAAGGCGCGAAGGTCGTCTGGCTTGGCCGTTCCCTCGAAAAACTCGAGGCGGCTGTCGCCCGCGCCCGCCAAACCACGCCCGACGCCCAATGCCTCCCGCTGGCCGCAAACGTGCTCGACCGCCCCGCGCTCGAACGGGTGCGCGACGCCGTGCTCGAAAAATGGGGGCGCGTGGACGGTCTCCTCAACGGCGCAGGCGGCAACATGCCCGGCGCGACAATCACGCCCGACAAAAACTTCACCGACCTCGACTTTGACGCCTTCCGCCAAGTGATTGACCTCAACCTCAACGGCACGGTTTTGCCCTCGCTTGTGTTTTTGCCGACGATGCTTGCGGGCGGGCGCGGCAGCATTGTCAACTATTCGTCGGCCTCTGCCCCACAAGCCATCAGCCGCGTCGTCGGCTATTCTGCGGCCAAATCTGGCGTCGAAAACTTTACTCGCTGGCTTGCTGCCGACATGGCGCGTGTCTCTGGCGGCAAAATCCGCGTCAACGCCCTCATGCCCGGGTTTTTCCTCGGCGAGCAAAACCGCCGCCTCCTCACCAACGAAGACGGCTCACTGACTGCCCGTGGCAAGCTCATTGTCCAGAACACTCCATTCGGGCGTTTTGGCGAGGCCGCCGAGTTGCATGGTGCCGTCCACTATCTTCTTGCCGACGCCTCCAACTTTGTCACCGGCACCGTCCTCGCCGTTGACGGCGGCTTCACCACCTTCTCCGGCGTCTGAGCAAGCGCATAGCGCACAGCGCAAACGAAAGAAACAGCAGGGCCGGGCAAATCGTCCGTTCGCGACGCGTGTTGCACCTTGCCCCGACAAAATAAATTACTAACATACAGCGGCTCTATGGACCCCGTTCGTGTGATTTCCGATTACGTGCGTTTCCCGAGCGTCTCGACCGACCCCGCTTTTGCAGCGGGAATGGCAGGCGCACGGGACTTCGCAGCCCAATTGCTGGCAGGTGCCGGCCTCGCCGTCGAGGTGGAGCAAACACCGCTCCACCCCATCGTGCTCGGTCGCCGCACCGGCCCCGCGCACTGGCCGCACGTCGTGCTCTACGGCCACTACGACGTCCAGCCCGCCGACCCGCTCGACCAGTGGGCGTCGCCACCCTTCGAGGCGCAAGTGCGCGACGGGCGTCTCTACGGACGCGGTGCCGCCGACAACAAAGGGCCGCACACCGTCGGCATCCTCGGCCTCGCCAATTTGCTCAAACGCCGCCCCGACCTGCCGTTGCGTGTCACCGTCATCCTCGAAGGCGAGGAGGAAATCGGCAGCCCAAGTTTTGGCGGTTTTCTCCAGAAACATCGCGCCGAGCTGAGCGAAGCAGATTTCGTGCTGCTCTCCGACACATGCAGCCCGGGCGGCGGGCAAATCGTCGTCACCACGGGCCTCCGCGGCATCGCGGGCTTCGAGCTGCGCGTGAGCGGCCCGCGCACCGACCTGCACTCCGGCTTGCACGGCGGCGCGGTGCTCAACCCGATTCAGGCACTCGCCGAAATCTGCGCCTCGCTCCACAAACCCGACGGCTCCGTCAACATCCCCGGCTTCTACGACGGCGTCGCCGCGCCGGAGCAATGGGAGCGCGACGAGTTGAAAAAGTTTCCGCTCTCTGGGGAGTCCTACAAAAAGTTTCTCGGCGTCGCCGCGCTCTACTCGCAGCCAGACGTGACACCCATCGAGGCCACCCGCTACGCGCCCACGCTGGAGTTCAACGGCGTCGGCGGCGGTTACCAAGGCGAGGGGCAAAAAACCGTCATCCCTGCGACTGCGTTTGCCAAGTTCACCTGCCGCCTCGTGCCCGGCCAGACCGCCACCGACATCGTCGAAAAAGTCCGCGCCGCCGTCCTCGCCCGTGTGCCAGCGGGGGTGCGCGTGGAGGTCAAAGTCACGCAGGGCAACGACGCCTACCTCGTCGTGCCGCCCGGCAAACCCAACGCGCCCGCCTCTGCAAAACCTGCGTTGGCGCGGGCCTTCGCAGCGGCAGAAACGGCGATTGCAAACGCCTTCGGCAGCCCGCCGCTTTTCCTGCGCGAGGGTGGCAGTGTGCCAATCATCGGCGACATCAAACGCGAAACGGGTCTCGATTCGCTCATGATTGGCCTCTTCACGCCGGAGTCTAATCTACACGCCCCCGACGAAAGTCTCGACTTGGACACCATCACGCGCGGCATCGCCGCCTACGAGTCGCTCTTGGAACAAGTCGCCGCCGCCGGACGCTGAGGCGGAACGCACCTGCCAAAGCAAGGCTCATTTTTCTCCGTGAAACGTGCGCTGCCAACAATCGTCCATCTCGACGCCGACGCTTTTTTTGTGTCGGTGGAGCAGTCGCTCGACCCCTCGTTGCGCGGCAAAAAAGTGGCAGTCGGCGGGCGTGTGCGCGGCATCGTCGCGTCGGCGAGTTACGAGGCGCGCGCCTGCGGCGTCTATACGCCCATGCCCGTCTCGCAGGCCTTGCGCGTGTGCCCAGATTTGGTGCTCGTCAGCCACGCCAACGGCATGTCGCGCTACTCGGAGTTTTCCGCCAAAATGTTTGCGCTCTGCGAGACCGTTACGCCATACGTCGAGTGCCGCTCCATAGACGAGGGGTTTATGGACATCGGCCCGCGCGGTTTTAAGGACGAGGCGACGGCGGTGGCGGCGGTGCGGGAATTACAGGGGCGGATACTGCGCGAGCTGGGGTTGCCTGTGTCGTTCGGAATGGCGGCGACGAAGGTGGTCTCGGCGATTGCGAGCAAGCAAAACAAACCGCGCGGTTTTACTGTGGTGCCTGCTGGTGCCGAGGCGGACTTTCTCGCGCCGCTGCCAATTGGTGTCTTGCCGGGCATCGGCAAAAAAACGGAAGTGTTGCTCAAAGCAAACGGCATCGCACGTGTCGGCGATTTGCCCGCGCAAAACGGCTCGCTCCTCGCCTCGCTGCTCGGGCGCGATTGGCGAGGCTGGGTCGCAACTGCTCTCGGCGAGGACGATGCCGAGGTCGGCACCGTGCATGAGGACGCCAAATCTTACTCGCAGCAGGAGACTTTCCCGCGCGACATCGGCGACTTCGCCGAGGTCTTGCGTGTCGCCAAGGGCATGATTGATGCGTTGCTGCCGAAGGTTCGTGCCGACGGCAAAACTGCGCGCACGCTCACAATCAAGGTGCGTTATCCGGGCATGGAGGACGACTCTGCGGGGCGCAGTTTGTTGGAGCCGAGCGACCTTGAGGCACCGTTTTACGTGCTGGCGGAGCCGTTGTTGCGGACGGCGTGGCGGCGTGTGCGTTCGCCCTTGCGTTTGGTGATGGTCAAGCTCTCTGGCATTGCTGAACCGGCGGTGCAAATGGAGTTATTCGCAGAAAAGTCCGATGCTGATGCCCGCAAGCGCAAGCTCGCTGCCGTGGTTGATTCTCTCAATGCCCAAACAAACGGCACCGCCCTCCAGCACGGCTTTCACGCCCAAACCCACCATTAACCTAAGAACGGCAGTTCAGCGGGAAGGGCTTGCGCAAGATTTTGAGGCGGATGTGGTTTGCGCTTTCCCGACGCGCACCTTGCGGTGCGTGGAGCGGAAAGCGCAAGTTTGCAGACGTCCAAAAGATTGTGCAAAACCGCCCGCATTAACTGCCGTTTTTAGGGTTAAACCTTCACTCACCAACTTTACCCATCCACCCGCCGGCCCGTCCGCCCGTCTGCCTCGCTTTCATATCTGCGTTTTCTGCGTATCGGCAGTTAACCACACACTAAAATAATCCATGATTTTTCAAATTGTCTCTGACGCAGGTGCTCCTCTTTTATCCAAAAATATAAACGCCCTACGTCGCCCCACATCATTCCGTTTTCGATGCCTTCTTCATTGCTGTCAATTTGCAAAAGGAGCCGCCAGCAGTTTTTCTCTTCGTCGCTGGATTTCTCCCCAGCACCATGTTCTGCGAAAATGCTATCCGCAACCTCCAGACATAATGATTCCATGCCATCCTGAATAATATCCGCACACCCAAACATCTTGTTAATCCGCTCGTCCTCAAATAAGATTTCAGTTAATTCTTCTGAATCATCTTCATCAATATTCTCGAAAAATTTATGGTCTGCCGACGGCGGGCCGACCTCTCTTCTGAAAATAACTTTCGCAGCCTTAAATCGCGATTCCGCATTAAGTGCTTCGGGAAACTCCCGCCGTTCGAGGTCGCTTGTGTTCCCTTCAAAATAAATGACCTTGAATTTATCCCTGTCCTCGGCGTGATTGCCCCAAGCGCCAGCTTTGACGGAGTAAAAGAAATACAACATCCCTGATTTCGGCAAAAAGTTATCCGTGTCGAAGGGTGCGATTTCCGCGAGGTTGATTTGTGCGATAAACGCCATGAGGCCACTTCTATTTTCGGGGTTTTCCTCCTGCGGCCATGCGGTCTGCTTGGGCAAATCAGGACGCCCGCCGACCTTTGTCTGTCCAATGCCAATTTTCTTTTCTTGAACTCTATGTAGATGCAGCCGAATGAATTCCTGCAAGAGAGGCTCCAGCCCTGCAAAATATTTGCCGCCGTTGATACCGCTGATTTTATCTCTAATGTCCTGCTTGGTGTTTGATTTAATTCGCGGCGCGGGGAAGTCCCTTTCCTCCTCCTCCTCCTCCGGCGTCTCGCCGTCGAGGGCGAGACGCGGCGTGACTCCGGCGGGCTGGTCATCGTTTTCCGTTTCGTTGGAGGAAAACACGTTTGTCATAAAAGAGGAAACGTTTGTGAATATTTTTCCCAACCAAGCCGAGAAGAGAAAAGGTTTTTTCATGGCTGGATTATCCTAAAGGATTTTCACTCCGGCTGGTGCGTTGACGGTTGTTTTTATTTTACCGGTGGCGTCTTTTTCGTGGCGGATGCGCACGACGCCGTGCGGCGTAGGGAATGTGCCCTCGACCCATTGTAAATCGCCGAGGTGCGGCTCGATTTTTAACACCTTGCAGCCCGGCTCTACGACTTTCACTCCCAAGACATGTTCACTCAGCCAAGCCGTTGGCCCAGAAGCCCAACCGTGGCAAAGACTGTGCCGCAAGTTCCGGTAACAATACGCGCCAAAATCGGCGTGAATGTCCTTTTTCCCCGCCGGAGTTAACTCGTCAATACGCCCGGCATTTTTTGTCCAATCTAAATCAAAATCTTCCCAAAAAGTTGTTGCGCCGACATCGAGCATTCCGCCCCAAAACTGGCGTATGCTGTCAATACCGCCTTGGTAATTTCCGGCCTTCGCCTGCGCTTGCAACATATAGTAACCGTAGAAGGTAGAGAAGTTCTTCACACCGCCAGCGGAGACGACTTCTTTATCCGCTTTTTCGGCGGGCAAAATATCCGCCAGCGAGAGAAGCGCGGCGGCTTGTTTTAGGTTGTTGTGGTGCGGGAGTTGTGTGCGCATTTTCGCAGCGGTGGCTGCGCATTTTTCGGCGAGTGCGGAGTCGTCCAAAATAGCGCACAATTCCGAACCCGCTTGAAGCGTCATTGCGAACAGCCCTTGCAAGCCAGCGGCGACACCCTTTTGGTTGCCGCTGGATGGCCAATCGAGAAAACGCCCCGGCGCATTGAGGCGTTCTTTTCCGTTGGCGTCCACCTTGGTCAAAAGAATGTTTAAGAGGCGCGTGAGGTAGGGTTTTTGCTCCCGTAAATAAGCAAGATTTCCCTGATATTTATACCAATCGCGATGGATGATTACCCACCAGAGCGAATAGGAGCACATGCCGTTCATCCAACCGGGCAGCGGGGTGATGTCGCGGGCGAGATCGAGGCTTTTGGGGATAACCTCGTTTGCGCCAAAAACGGTGCTCACAGTCATCACCTCTGGGTGGAGGTCGCCGAGCCACACAAGGCGGTCGCGCTTGATGCCGTCCCAGATGTATTCCTGCATGTTGAGGTGAACGGTGTAAGCGCCCGTGAGCCAGATTTTGTCGAGGCGCGGATCGCTACTTTTGAACGAGCCAAGATAGGGGATGTCGCGGTAGGTGAGGACGGCGTTGACCTCTTTGATGCCGAGCGTGGCGTTGGGGTCCAGCAAGTCTATTCGCACAAAACGAAAACCGCTGTTGCCCGCCTCGGCGACGCCCAGCCACGGGACTTGGAGGGTGAAGTCGCGCATGGCGTGGTCGTTTGTCGCGCCGCGTTTGCCTGCGTCGCTCATCGCCTCCGTCGCCGACTCGCCGAAACGGATGCGCAGCTTTGTCCCAGACTGTTTGCCGTTGGCGGAGGTGACGATTTGGATGCCGCCTTGTATCTCTTTCCCGAAGTCGAGCAGGACGCCGCCGAACTCCGTGGCGGTGCTGCGCAAGACGCAGACCGGACGCCCCGTAAGCTCGCTCTGGCCGTTGTTGCCCTTGGCGAGCAGGCGGGCGGAGTTGCGCAAGAGCTGGCCGCCGGCACCGTCGTTTTTCCAAAGGATGCGCTGCGGCGCGATATAGACGCGGGTGCGGCTGTCGTTAAAAGTTTTCCCCTTGTATTCGTCGCCGAAGACGGGTGGCAAACCGTTGGCGGGCGCGGCGGCGTTGGCAGCGTTGGCAGCGGGGAAAAACGCAGCGGCGGCGAGGGTGGCAAACGCGGCGGCGAGCGCGGCGCGGGGGCGGAAAACCGCCAGTGAAGGTAGAGAAGGTAGATGTTTCATGACTTGCAAAATGGCGGGGACAGGCGACGCGGGCAGAAGTTGCGAGACAGCGGAAAAAACAACGCAGGCGCGGCGCGGGCAACCACAGGCGCGGACGCGGGCGCAAGCCGCACAGGCGCGGGCCGGAAAGCCCCTTGCAAAAAAATGCGTTTTTGACAGAACACCCCGCGCACACTCAAACACGGCGCGTTTCCTCTCTCCACTGGAAACGCCCATTTCCCTCCTCCCCGTTCCTTCAGCATGCAGCAACATACATCCGCACAACAAAGCACCATTCCCAAAGATCCGAAAACCACCCCCATGATGGCGTCCTACTGGGCCGAACGTCAAAAACTCCCCGACGACGTCCTCCTCCTCTACCGCGTCGGCGACTTCTACGAGATGTTTGACCGCGACGCCGAGCTTGGTGCCCGCGCCCTCTCCATCACCCTCACAAAACGCGCCGGTCTCGCCCTCGCGGGCGTCCCCTACCACGCCATCCAGACCTACGTCCCGCGCCTCCTCGCCGCTGGTTACCGCGTCGCCATCTGCGAACAAATGGAAGTCCCGCGTGCCGGCAAACCCGTCCGCCGCGCCCTCTCGCGCATCCTCTCTCCGGGCACAGCCATTGAGGACAACCAGCTCGAAGCCATCCGCAACAACTACCTCCTCGCCATCTGCGGCGACCGCCGCGCCCACGCCCTCCACGCCGCGTGGATTGAGCTTTCCACTGGCGAGTTTCGCATCGCCGCCGCCGACCCCGAAAGCCTCCTGCCCGTCCTCGCCGCGCTCGACCCGCGCGAAGTCCTCGTCCCCGACGAAGACCCCGCGCCCGCGTGGGCAAAGCTCCCGTCCGTCGCCGCATTTCTCGGCTCGCGTCCTGTCAACAAACGCCCCGCGTGGCAGTTCGAGACCGACACCGGCGCACGCGCCGTCGCCGATGCCCTCGGCGTCCTCAACCTCCAAGGCTTCGGCGTCGCGCCTGAGCACCCCGCCCTCGGCCCCGCTGGTGCCGTCCTCGCCTACGCGACCGACAGCCTTTGCCAAAAGCCCGCCAACCTCTCCCGCCTCTCCGAATACCAACCCTCCGGCGCGCTCGTCATAGACGCCGCCTCGCAGCGCAACCTCGAACTCTTTCGCGGCAGCGGCGGCACCCGTGCGGGTTCTCTCCTCGAGACCCTCGACGCCACCGTCACCGCCCCCGGCGCACGCCTCCTCGGCCAATGGCTCGCCATGCCCCCTTGCGCCGCCGCCGCCGCCCGCGCCCGCCAAAGCCGCGTCACCGACCTCGTTCGCCGCTCTGGTGCTGCCGCCCGCCTCCGCGAAAAACTTTCCGGTGTGCGCGACATCGCCCGCATCCTCTCGCGCCTCCAGAACCGCATCCGCAACCCCCGCGAGCTTGGCGGCATCCGCGACACGCTTCGCCTCCTCCCCGAAATCCGCGCCGAGCTTGCCGACGAAGGTCTCGCCAACACCGCCCTCGCCGCCCTCGCCGCTGGCATTCACCCCTGCGAACCGCTCCGCGACCGCCTCGCAAGCGCCCTCGCCGACGAGCTTCCCGCCGACATCGCCGACGGCGGCGTGCTGCGCGACGGCTACGACGACGAGCTTGACCGCCTGCGCAAACTTTCCCGAAAAAATAAAACATGGGTCAACGACCTCGAAGCCGCCGAGCGTGCCAGCACCGGCATAAAAACCCTCCGCATCATCTACAACGGGGCCTTCGGCTACATGATAGAAGTTACCAAGAACAACGCCGCCCTCGCCCCCGCCCACTACATCCGCCGCCAGACCCTCACCAACTACGAACGCTACACCACCGACGACCTCAAAAAGAAAGAGCAAGAAATCCTCCGCGCCGACGAGAACGCCGGCGTCCGCGAGCAAGAACTTTACAACACGCTCGTCGAAGAAATCCGTGCCGCCGCCACGCCGCTTGCCGCCACCGCCGCCACCCTCGCCGAGCTTGACATCTATTGCGGCTGGGCCGCGATAGCCCGCGAGTGGGACTATTGCGCCCCCGTGGTGGACGACTCCGACGCGCTCGAAATCGAGCAAGGGCGTCACCCTGTCGTCGAGCAGATGCTTCGCAAAAAAGGTGGCGGTGCGCAGACCTTTGTTCCCAACGACACCTTTCTCCAAGCCAGCGGCGAGACGGGCCAAGTTGCCCTCCTCACCGGCCCCAACATGGCGGGCAAATCCACCTACATCCGCCAAGTCGCGCTCATCGCCCTGATGGCGCAGCTCGGCTGCTGGGTGCCCGCCCGCCGCGCCCGCGTCGGCGTAGTTGACCGCCTGTTTTGCCGCGTCGGTGCCAGCGACGAGCTTGCTCGCGGCAACTCCACATTCATGGTCGAGATGAACGAGACCGCCAACATCCTTAACAACGCCACGGCCTCGAGTCTCGTCATCCTCGATGAAATCGGGCGCGGCACCAGCACCTACGACGGCATCAGCATCGCGTGGGCCGTCGCCGAATACCTCCACGGCGCTGGCCCGCGTGGCCCGCGCACGCTCTTCGCCACGCACTACCACGAGCTAACCCGCCTCCAGACGACCCTCCCACGTCTGCGCAACTACTGTGTCGCGGTGAAAGAGTGGAACGACGAAATCATCTTTGTCCGCCAAGTCATCCCCGGTGCCGCCGACCGCTCTTACGGCATCCACGTCGCACGTTTGGCGGGTATGCCGGCAGCGGTGGTTTCGCGTGCCAACGAGATTTTAACCGACATGGAAAGCGGCGGCGTCTCCTTCATGGAGGGCGTCAAAAACGATTTGCAAAAACACGAGTGGAAACTCGCCGCGCCAGTCGCGGTGGTGGCGGAGGCGGGAGCGGGAGCGGCGGGAGCAGCGGCAGCGGTGGGTGCGGGTGCGGAGGCGGGTGCCGCGTTGGTGGCGGAGGCGGGTGCCGAGCCGATTGTTGCGTCGGTTGCCGCGCCCGCCGTCGCGCCCGCCGTCGCGCCGTTTGCCTCGACCCTCGCCGAGCCGTCCGCCCATGCGGACACTCCCGCTGACGCCGCCCGTGCCGACACACACGGGCGCGACGCCCGTGCCACACATCTCACCGCCGACAGTGCCGCCCTTGCCTCCGACATCGCCGCTCCCGCCGCTGACGCTTACGCCGACACTCCGCGTCCCGCCGAGCCTCCTCTGCGTGGTGTCCCGCCGCTTCCGCCGCCCGCCGACGGCCAATTAGAACTCTTCTTCGAGCAGGTTGATTAGACCATTTAGGACACTCCTAAAAATAAATCTGCACGTCCGAAAACATCGCGGAGTTTCGTTCCGTAGAGACGGCATGTTGGTAGCACGGGGTTTCAACCCAATACCGTTCAGGTAGTGCCCCAAGATACGAAGGGCATTTCTGAAACCGTGCGTGGCTTGGAGCGCTTGCAAGGAACAGATTGTAATATGTTGTTTTTCACGAATTACAAAATCGAGATTTTGGGCATTTTTAGTGACTAACACAAACGTCTGACACCCCAAGTTCCTTCCCCGATTTGTCCGCGCCCTCGCGGGGTTGGAACTGAAGGCGCGGCTTCATAATCCTAAGAACGGCAGTTCAGCGGGAAGGGTTTTCGCAAAATTTTGAGGCGGATGCGGTTTGCGCTTTCCCGACGCGCACCTTGCGGTGCGTGGAGCGGAAAGCGCAAGCAGCAGACGGCCAAAAGATTGCGCAAACCCACCCGCATTAACTGCCGTTTTTAGGATAATAGCATATCGCAACGCAATATGATAATGGGCGGTTTCTCCACTGTGGGCTGTAAGCTCACCTTAACGCAATGGCGGTAGGCGGCGGTGGTGCGAGGGTGGCGTTCAGAACGAAGGTTGAGGCGGGCTTACAGCCCGCTGAGAACCGCTGTCGTGTATCATATTGCTTCGCGATAGGCTATTATGAAGCCGCGTCTTCAGCGCTACGATGCACCCTCCGTTTCAAAGGCTATTCTCGTATTTTCGCGCTACTTGAACGGTATTGGTCAAGAACGAGACAAAAAACACTGCGCCACAAGCAAGACGACACAATTGTCATTAGCACCAAATACGTTGCCCGCGTCAGCACTGTGCTCGTGCTCATTCGTTCCCTGCTCGTCCATGTATCGTGTCAAATATTTTTTTTAGTCTGGTAAATTATTCGGGACGGGCCATAAGCGAGATGAAAAGCCGCTACGCCACAAGCAAGACGACACAATTGTCGTCAGCACCAAATCCGTTGCCCGCGCCAGCACGGTGCCTGTGTTCATTCGTTCCCTGCTTGGGCCATGCATCGTGTCAAATATTTTTTTTAGTCTGGTAAATTATTCGGGACGGGCCATAAGCGAGACAAAAACACTGCGCCACAAGCATGACGACACAATTGTCGTCAGCACCAAATACGTTGCCCGCGCCAGCACTGTGCTTGTGCTCATTCGTTCCCTGCTTGGGTCATGTATCGTGTCAAATATTTTTTTTAGTCTGGTAAATTATTCGGGACGGGGGAGGCGGTTATCCTAAAACGGAAGTTAATACTGGCAACTTTTCACAAAATTTTGGACATCTGAGAGTTGCGGTTTGGCTTATATGCGCCACAAATGGCACATTAGGAGAGATACCTTGGGGGAACCGCCTTCAGAAGTGTCCTGCGGAAGTGCCGTTTTTTTAGGTTTATGCGGGATAGAGGCCGACGATGTCTCGGGTTGCGTTGGCGGGGGCGTCAGGGGGCGGCGGGGCGGGGGGGGGCGGGGACGGCGAGCGGGAAAGGGCACTTCTAAAAATAAATCTGGGTTCCTCGCTGTTTTGAGTGGGACGCGAGTATTGGCAATTGCTGATGCCCCTTATCGAGGTCTCGTGTTTTTTAGCCCGGCAAGGGCGAGATGTGCATAACCGGAGGTGTAGCGCAGCGAAACCTCCGGAAAAGCCACCCCTCACACAAAGCCCTGCAAGGGCGAGATTATCCTAAAAACGGCAGTTAATGCGGGCGTTTTTGGGCAATCTCAATCTTTTGGACGTCTGCGGCTTGCGCTTTCCGCTCCACGCACCGCAAGGTGCGCGTCGGGAAAGCGCAAACCGCATCCGCCTCAAAATCTTGCGCAAACCCATCCCGCTGAACTGCCGTTCTTAGGATTA
>JAITPT010000135.1 GCA_031289285.1 Puniceicoccales bacterium | reverse complement strand
AAGGGCGGTGGGGAGGGGGAAGGGGAGGGAGGGAGGGAGAGGGGAGGGAGGAGATTTTTTTCTGTTTCCAATGCAGGAGCGGCGGCGCAAGTTTTTGGGGATGCCCGCTGAGAACCATGCCGACAACTGCGCCGACAGCCACGCCGCCGCCGTCGCTGCCGATCGCGCCGCCGAAAAACACGCGGCGACAAATCTCCCGCTCGCGCTTCTTTGCGGCGACCCTGCGGGGGTCGGGCCGGAGATTATTGGGCGTTGGCTGGCGGAGTCGCCGGAGAACCGGCGCGGGGTGGTGGCGGTGGGGCCGCGCCGCTGGCTCGACACGCTGGATGTCCACGGCGAGGCGGTCGGCGAGGCAGATTTTTCTGCGGTGCCCGGTCAGCCAGACGACGCTGGGCAGCGTGTCGCGTGGGCGGCGTTGGAGGCGGGGGCAGCGGGGTGCAAGAGCGGGCGGTTTCGGGCGGTGGTCACGGGGCCGGTCAACAAGGCGAGGCTGGCGCGGGTGGGTTATCCGTATCCTGGGCAGACGGAGTTTTTTGAGGCGCGTTGGGGCGAGGGCACGGCGCGGGCAGTGATGGCGTTTGCGGGCGGGCGAATGAAGGTTGCGCTGGCGACTTGGCATATCCCGCTGACGGAGGTGTCGGCGGCACTCACGCCGGAACTTTTGGAGCGGACGGTGGCAGCGGCGGATTTTCTCGCACGCAAAACTGCGGTGCCGGTCTTGGCGGCGTCGGCGGTTTTGGCTGAGACAGCGGTTTTGGCTGAGACGGCGGTGCGCATTGCTGTTTGTGGTCTCAACCCTCATGCGGGCGAGGGCGGGCTTCTTGGCGCGGAGGAGCGAGACCGCATCAACCCTGTTCTCGACAAACTGCGTGTGCGCTACCCGAGGCTCTCGGAGTGTTTGCCCGGGGACACGGTTTTTCACCGGCATCTTTGCGGCGAGTTCGATGTGGTTGTCGCGCTTTATCACGACCAAGGGCTTGCGCCTTTGAAGACTGTGGAGTTCGACCAAAGTGTAAATCTCACGCTCGGTTTGCCTTGGCTGCGGACAAGTCCCGACCACGGCACTGCCTACGCTTTGGCGGGGCGCGGCGTCGCGTCTCTGGCGAGTTGGAAGAACGCTGTCGCGCTGGCACGGCAGTTAAGTTCTGGCACAATCCTGTGATTTCCTGAAAAAATCTCGTTTCTTCGCCATTTTACCCCAAAAACCGCATCTTGTCCCAAAATCCGCTTTTGAATATGCTCCGCCGCCCCAATAAAGTGCCAGACCCTTTTTCGCTTGCAGGTCTGGCTGACTGCCTTTTTTCGCTGCGCCCCCCCACCTCACAACTTCGCGTTTACGCTTCTTCAAATTCGGTGTCCACACACACAACACGCTACCCGTGCCGCCCACCCTTTACACCCCGCCGCCCCAATAAAGTGCCAGACCCTTTTTCGCTTGCAGGTCGGGCTGACTGCCTTTTTTCGCTGCGCCCCCCACCTCACAACTTCGCGCTTACGCTTCTTCAAATCCGGTGACCACACACACAACACACCACCCGTGCCGCCCGCCCTTTACACCCCGCCGCTCCAATAAAGTGCCAGGCACTTTTTTACTTCGGGATATTTTGCGGCGTTGGCGGTCGAGCTGGAACGGAGGGGGAATCGGACATGGTGTATTGCGACGGCAGAAAATGCCACGTCCTTCTACGCCCTTGTGTTTTGGCGGGCCTCCGCCACGGCAGCGTCCACGGCAGCGACGATTTCCCCGACGCCAACTCCCAGTGCTCGCGCAATCCGGTAAAGCGAAGCAACCGTAGGCACACTCGTTCCCTTTTCGATGAAACCAATCATCGGCTGCGAAAGCCCAGACATCTCCGCCAGTCGGTTCAAGCTCAAGCTCGCCGCGACGCGCCTTCGGTGCAACTCGCGACCAAGTGCCGTGCAAAAAACCGTCGTCTCCTGAGTCAAACGCATACCGCAATTTTTCCAAGCGAACGCTTGACATGGATATAAATATATTTATATGCCATGCCCTTTCTCATCAAACATACCAATGAGTCACACACAAAACACACACACGACGTGCGCTTCTGCGCGCCGTCCATTCATAGGCTGCGCCATTGGCAAAGCCTCCGCCGTGCTCGCTGCCGGTCTTCTGCTCTCGGGTTGCACGACCCGAATTGCGGACTTCACGATAACCAGCACCAAAAACATGGATTTAGAAAACAATCCAACCTATAAGGTAGAACCTCGTCGCGTTGTTGGCGAAGACATTTGCCACTTCATTCTCGGTATCCCAACCGGTATAAGTAACTTCAAAACCGCTACGGACAGGGCTATCGAGAAATATCCTGACTGCGTTGGTCTGTCCAATGTTGTCATTTCTTGGAGGGGGTGGTCAGCCATTCTCTACGCACAGGGGGGATACATTGTCGAAGGCGACCCAATCGTCAGAGTCAAGACGACGCCTGAAGCCAAGAAATGACAAACGCCATAGAGCGTTTTTCCGATACAACCAAAAAAACGATTCGCGTGAAAACGCGGGTCGTTTTTTTTCGGCCACGACCACGTGAAGCGTGGAACTGTCGTCACTTGCTTGGGTCTTAGGTGTGATGCAAAAGTCCCTTTCCGTTGGCTTACCCGCCGCAGTGTTTTTTCTTGTCGCCGCAACTGCCAATGCCAGCCCACCCGCCAACCCACCCGGCGCACCCGCACCCGCGTCATCTGACTCCTCCACCTCCGCCACCTCCTCCGCACCCGCCACCACCTCCGCACCCGCCACCACCGCCGCACCCGCCACCACCACCTCCGCCGCACCCACCTCCGCCTCCGCACCCACCTCCGCCGCGCCTGTGTCCTTCGTTGACACCTTTGATGCTCCTGATTTTGAGGTCAATAATTGGCCGCCCTTGGATTCTCGACGCTTCTTTTATGATGCGGGGGTGAGTGGTTATGTGAGTCATATTGGGCTGGTTGGCGGGGAAATTGCGGGTGGTTTTTACTTTGCTCCTCGCTTGCGCTTAAAACTTGCTGGCGGATTTTTCTTTGCGGCAGGTTCCGGTTCCGAGCAATCGGTGGATGGCTACCGTTTTGCGTATCACAAAGAGAGCCGAGAAATTGAATATCAGGATGAAGATGGTGATTGGGATACCTACACCAAAAATACATACACCTATCTCGACGACATCAACTCGCCAGATGCGGACGGCTACGGGCGGGCGGTCACTGAGCATACGCTCGTTACCTTCATGGTTGCATGTGAATACGAGTGGTATCCTACTCTCGGTTTGGGTTTGCGTATCGGGCCGGCAGTGGGCATGGGGACGCTGTTCACAGACGTTGCTTTGCGCCCTAAAGTTGTGAACCTTCCGTCTCGTATGGGGAGCGATACAAACTCGTTCTTTTTATACGGAGTGAACGCTGGGCTAACGTGGTATTTTACGCCAAATCACGGGTGGTCTTCTTATCTCTCCTTAGGTGTTTCGGTCTATGGAGCGACAGATGTGAACTTGGATTTTAGCACAAAAATGCCGGACGGAACTATGCACAAAATTCGCCAGAAACACGACCTCTCCGGCGTAAAAATCGGCCTGTCTTTCGGTATTCGTTTTTAACACAGAAACCGCCCGCCCTGCTGAACTGCCGTTCTTAGGGTTATGCGGCACTTATCAGCTGGCGCAAAATCTCGTCAACGAGCTTGGGGTTGGCCTTGCCTTTGGAGGCTTTCATTATGGGGCCTTTTAGGGAGTTGAGCGCCTTTTCGTTGCCCGATTTGAACTCCGCTACGGCACTCCCCGAGGCGGGCTGCGCCAGCACACTGCGGATGATGTCCTCGATTTCGCCTGTGTCGCTGTTTTGGCGCAGACCCTTGGCGTCAACGATGGCGGCGGCACCTTTGCCCGTGGCAAACATCTCTGCGAAAACTTCTCGCGCTTGTTGTTTGGAAATGGCCCCGCTGTCGGCGAGCTGCGCGAGAGCGGCGAGTTGCGCAGGTGCCACTGGCGGCGGCCACGTCATTTCCGCCGCCGTCGCTGCTGCCAGAGCACCCAGCAATTCATTGGCGACGAGGTTGGCGACACTCTGCGGATTGGCGGTTGGCGCGGCGGCGAGGGCGGCCTCGAAGTATTCGCAAAGCGGGCGGTCGGGCACAAAAACCGATGTCACCGTGAAGGGCAGTTTGTATTGCTCGATGTAGCGGCGTTGGCGGTCGAAGGGGCGTTCAGGCAGCGTGGCGGCGAGACGCGAAACGTCCTCCTCCGAGACCTTCACGGGCATCAAATCGGGGTCGGGAAAATAACGGTAATCGTGGGCGTCCTCTTTGCCGCGCAGCGGGTAGGTGCGGCCAGTTTCGGCGTTCCAGCCGCGGGTCTCTTGCCGGATGGTGCGGCCTGCCTCTACCTCGCGTATCTGGCGGGCGGCCTCGTATTCGATGGCGTTTTTGACGCCTGAAATAGAGTTCAGATTTTTCATCTCGGTGCGCGTGTTGAGCACTGTCTCGCCGCGTTTGCGGATGCTCACGTTGGCGTCGCAACGCATCTGGCCCTTCTCCATGTCGCAGTCGGCGATGCCTGCCGCGACGAGCAGCATCCGCAGCGCGTCGAGGAGTGCGGCTGCCTCGGCGGAGGAGCGCAAATCCGGCTCGGTGACGATTTCGAGGAGCGCGGCACCGGCGCGGTTGTAGTCCACGAGCGAACCGCTACCGGCGTGGGTGAGTTTGCCGACGTCTTCCTCCAAATGCGCGTGGTTGAGGCGGATGACTTTGTGCTCGCCCATGATGTTGCGTGCGGGGCCGGCAAGCTCGATTTCGACCTCGCCGCCGAGTGTCACGGGACGGTCTTTTTGGGTGAGCTGGTAATTTTTCGGGCTGTCTGGGTAAAAATAATTTTTGCGGTCCCACGCGCAGACGGCGGGGATTTGCGCTTTGGTGAGCAGGCCGAAGCGGACGGATTGCTCGAGGGCGGCGCGGTTGAGCACGGGCAACGCGCCGGGCAGCGCGAGCACCACGGGGTCAATCAGCGTGTTGGGCGCGACGGCCTTTGGGTCTTTCACCACGTCTGTGCCGCCGTAGAGGTAGGGCGCAGGCGCAAAAACTTTGGCGCGGGTTTTCAGCTGAACATGGATTTCCAGCCCGATGACGTGTTCGTAGGCAGTGGTTGACGGGGCGGCATTGGCGGCGTTGGCGGCGTCTGACATATTGGCGCGCAGGGAACAAAAAAACCGACGGCGGCGCAAGCGGGGAAAGGCGCACCCGCGCTGGCGGACGTCTGAACATCAGCCGCCGTCCGGCGTGGCAGGTGCGGCGGGCACATCGGGCGCGGCGGCTCTCGCTTTGATTTTTGCGATTGCCCAAGCGGCGTGGCTGGCGATGGCGGGGGCGGCGGCGGGGTCGCTGGCGGCGGCGAGTTTTTCGAGAGCGGGGAGGTCGAGTGCGGTGCCGGTGTTGCCGAGGACGACGCAGGCATTGCGCAGCCAACGGGCGAGACCGAGGCGTTTTAACGGTGTGCCGGCGAAACGTGCGTCATACTCCTGCGGCGTCCACGCGAGCGAATCGCGCAGGTCGGGCGGCAGCGGACGCGGGCGGAGCTTCTCCTCGGTGGCGTCGGCGGCGCGGCGGTTCCACGGGCAGACATCGGCGCAGGTGTCGCAGCCGAAGAGCCGATTGCCTGCCGCTTCGCGAAACTCTGGCGGGAAATCGCCCGTGTGCTCGACGGTGAGGTAGGCGAGGCAACGGCGGGCGTCGAGGCGGTAGGGGTCGGCGAGTGCGCCCGTCGGGCAGGCGTCGGCGCAGCGCGAGCAGAGGCCGCAGTTGTTGCGTTCCGGCGCGTCGGGCGGGAGTTCGAGGGTCGTAAAAATCGTCCCCAGCAACAGCCACGCGCCGTGTTCGCGGTTGACGAGGAGTGTGTTTTTTCCCTGCCAGCCCAGCCCTGCTTGCTCGGCGATAGGTTTCTCCATGACGGGGGCGGTGTCCACGCACGGGCGTTGTTCGCCGCCCCAAGTGCGCATCAGGGCGCAGAGTTTTTTGAGGCGTTTGAAAATGAAGTTGTGGTAATCCTCGCCGAGCGCGTAGCTGGCGACGCGGTAGGGGAGGGCAGGTGGCGGCTGTCGGCTGTTCAGGCCGAGCATCACGATTGAGCGCGCTTGCGGCAAAAAGTTTTCGGGGCGCAGACGTCGCTCGTTGTTGCGCTCCATCCAGCCCATCGCCGCGTTTTGCCCGCCAGCAATCCAGCGCAGGTAGTATTCGCGGCGCAAAGGGGCGGCGACAGTGGCGACGCCAAACGCTTGGAAGCCGTGAGCCGCCGCCGCCACGCGAAGCGCGTTCTTGGTCTCGTCGGGTGTCATCGTGGCGAGAGATAAAACGCCGCGCAGAAATGACGAGTCTGGAACCGCGAGTGGGACGCGGGACGGCGGGTGGCGGGTGGCGAGTGGCCGTGGTGGCGGGTGGCGGGTGGCCGTGGTGGACAGTGGACGGAGTTGACGGTGTGGACAGCGTGGACGGAGTGGACGGGAAAGAACGGGAAATGCAGTTCGCCCTGTCCTCGAAGTCCACTCTGTCCACAAAGTCCACTCTGTCCACAGTCCACCACGGCGAGCGTGGCGGGCGGGTGCGCCCCTGCTCATGCGGGTTCTTGCTGGCTTAGGCAGTGCAGGGCACCGCCCTCGATGAGCAAGACGCGGCAGTCAATCCCCACGACGCGCCGTCCGTGAAAAATCTCTCGCAGCACGCCCAGAGCGCGGTCGTCGCTTGGCTGCGCATAGACGGGCGCGAGGACACCGTTGTTCACGATGAGAAAGTTTGCGTAGCTCGGCGGCAGGTCGCGCTCCGCCATGCGGAACGGCTCTGGCAGCGGCAACTCGGCAATCTCGAACGCCCGCCCGTCGCGCCCGCGCATGGCACGGAGACGCGCTGCGTTTTCCGCGAGGGCGCGGTAATTCGGGTTGGCGCGGTCGCTTGTCGCGGCGGTCACGATGCCGCCTGCGTGGAAAAAGCGGGCGAGGTTGTCAATGTGGCCGTCGGTGTCGTCGTTGGCGAGACCACCGCCCAGCCAGAGGACTTCTTCCGCGCCAAGGTAGTCGCGCAGCGCGGCGCGAAATGCGGTGTCGTCGCGACCGGCGGCGCGATTGGGGTTGTTTTGGACGGACTCCGTGGTGAGCAATTGCCCCGCGCCGTTGATTTCTATCGCGCCGCCTTCAAGCTCAAACCCTGTCGTGAAGCAGCGCATCCCAAGTGCGTCGGCGACACGGCGCGGGACTTGGTTGTCGAGAGTCGCGCCGAACTTGCCGCCCCATCCGCGAAACTCCCAATCGGTCACTGCGACTTCGCCCGTGGCGGCGTTTTTGACAAAGAGCGGCCCGTGGTCGCGGCACCAGACATCGTCGGTGGCGTGGTCGAAGAGCGTGACGACGGACATATCTGCGCGGGCCTCGTTGAGTTGGCGCAGCGCGAGAGTTTGGAGCGGGTGTGCGCAATTGATGCGCACTGGCTCGAAGCGGGAAATCGCTGCGGCAAACTCTGCGAACTTCGGGCCGACGTGCTCGTAGTGTCCGGGCCACAAAGCGGGGTTCGACGGCCACGAAAGCCACACTGCCTTCTGCGCCGCCCATTCCGGCGGCATCTGGAAACCAAGTGCGCCCGGCGTGGGCGCAGCGTCGGTGGCGGGTGTGGCGTCGGCGGCAGGTGTGGCGGCGTGTGCGGAAAAGCTCATGCGGCCACCTTAAAAAACGCCGCCGTTTTGTCCAAGCAACTTTCCCTCGCCCCCTCCCGCATCCCGCAAAAAAAACGGGGCGACTCCGAAGAGTCGCCCTTGTTTGTTTTGGTCGGAAGGCGCGGGTGCTCTGGCTTGTTTGCTGCCCGCGCCTGCCGCCGTTTCAGCCTGAAAACCGCCTTTCATGCGGCGTGGTTTTCGGGCTTACAGTTGCGCAGGGAACGTGCGGAAGGCACCGCGCGAATACACCTGTATCAGGTTCCATTCGCCCTTCTTGACGGCCTCCGTGAGTTCTGCCGTTGTCGTGACGGCTTTGCGGTTCACCTTCACAATCACGGCACCCGGACGCAGGAAGCGGCTCAGGTTCGTGCTCCCGCTCTCGTCGGGATTGCGGACGACTACGATGCCCTTTTTCACAAATTCGGGCACGTTGTGTTGGTCGCGCAGTTCGCGGGAAAGCTCGGCGAGTTCAATCTGCCCGAATATCGCTTTCAGCGACTCGCCCGTTTGCTGCGAACCGGCGGTGATGCTCAGCGTCACCTTCTTGTTGTCGCGCCACACCTCGACCTTCGCGGTCTGGTTGGGCTTGAGTTTCGAGATGAGCAGGCGCAACGAAGAGGGGCTTTCCACCGCCTCGCCGTTGATGGCGGTTATCGTGTCACCGTCCTTCAGACCGCCTTTTTCCGCAGGAGACTTCTCCTCGACGCGGGCGACGAACGCGCCCTTAGCCGACGGCAGACCGAGCGCACGCGCAATCTCTGCGGTCACGTCCATAATCTCTACGCCGAAGTAGCCGCGCGAGACGCTGCCCTTGTTCACGAGGCTCGTCACCACGTCCACGGCGAGGTTCGACGGCACCGCGAAGCCCAGCCCGATGCTCGAGCGCGTCGGCGAGGCGATGGCGGTGTTGACGCCTATCACGCGCCCTTCGGTGTCAACCAGCGGGCCACCGGAGTTGCCCGGGTTGATGCTCGCGTCGGTTTGGATGAAACTCTCAAGACCGCCCTCGCTGCGCAAAATCCCGATTTCACGGGCGAGCGCCGAGACGATGCCTTGCGAGACGGACATGCCCACGCCCAGCGGGTTGCCCACGGCAAACACGATGTCGCCAACGCGCAGCGCACTGCTGTCCGCGATTTTCGCGATAGGCAGCTTGCCCACGTTTTTGTCCTCAATCTTGATGACCGCGATGTCGGTCTTCGGGTCGGCACCGACGACCTTCGCAGTGAACTTCCGCTTGTCCGAAAGCTCCACGGTAATCTCTTCGGCGGGTTCGCCGTTCGGGGTGCTGACGACGTGACGGTTCGTCAGGATGTAGCCGTCTGGGTGGACGATGGTGCCAGAGCCAAGGCCCGCTGGCACACGTTGCTCTCCGCCCGGCCCCGGTGCCGGGACGTTGCGACGCGGCGCACCGCCGTGGAACTCGCGCAGCAAGTCCTCCAGCGATTGCCCCTGCCGGCGGTTCGATGCCTGCACGGTCCGCGTCGTGCGGATGCTCACCACTGCCGGCGTCACTTTGTCGAGCACGTCGGCGTAGCTGGAGAGCTTGAGTTTGTTGGAGCGGTCGAGCGGCGTCGCATCGAGCTTGAACTCGACGGTAGGCTTCTTCGGCTCTGCCGGTTTCTTAGGAGGTGCGGCAAACACTGGCGCAAAGGCCAGTGCAAGCGCGAGCGCGGCAGCGGTAGCGCCGCCGGCTATGATGGATGTCTTCGGTTTTATCATGTGTATTGTCTGTTGTTTGGTTTGTTTGGTTTGGTTGAACGTGTCTGTTGTTTTGAAAATGTCGCCGTTCCCGCGACACGGGCGAAAGGAAGGCGATTACGGCGAAAGAGCGACAGAGGGGAAGAGATTTGTTTTTCGCCCCCTGTATTTTTTTTGGAAAAAAGTTTTTTTCCTCTTGCAAGCCGCCCCCGTTTTGCCCCACACTTCTTGAACCATGACAAAAGTTACCCCCGCCGCCAACGTCGGCCTCAACATCACATCCGCCACTCTCCGCGGTCTCGCCATTCTCGCCGCCGCCGCCGCCGCGACAGTCGCTGCCGCCGCGCCCGCCGCCGCGCAGAGTGTCGCCGCGCCCGGCACTGGCGTTTCCGCCACTGGCGCTCCCGTAGCTGGCGGCGCCGCAGCCCGCCAGAACGCAGCAATTGCGACGGGCGTGCCCATCGAGATTCTCAGCGTCAAGCCCTCGCCCGTGCGCCTCGCTGGCGCGCTCTCGCGCACCCCGACCCAGCGCTTCGAGGTCAACTTCCGCGTCCTGCCCGCTCGTGCGGGCGAGGCGCCCCTCTCCGCTAATCCAGACTGGGCGGACAAAATCAAGTTCACCCTCACGCTCGGCTACGAGATCACCGCCCCCAAGACTGCCCCCCGCGCTGGCACCCGCGCCGGTGCCGCTGGGCAGGCCCCCGCCGCCACCGTCGCGAACAAGATTGATAACTACCATTTCTACCGCTCCTCCGCCACCGTCCTCACGCTGCGCAGGGGCACCACCGCCTCCGTCTTCTTCTACCTCCCCGGCGAAATCATCGAGCGCGACCTCCTCGCGAGCAACGGTGGCGACCCCACCGGCGCCGTCGCCGAGGTCGAGATAGCTGGCAAGGCCGGCACGCCTTGGTTCAGCCGAAAACTGAAAGGGAGCAAAGAGCAGCAGGAGGGCTTTGCCAAGTTGGCCAGCGAAGGCGTCCTCGACACCGCCGGCATCCTCCGTAACCAAAATCAAATCCAAGGTCTCGACATACGCTTCCCAGCTGCACCGTCACTCGTCGCGGAGGACGCCCGCTAAGCGCACCGCGCCGCAAAAAAAATCCTCGCTCATTGCGCTTGCCATTTTTGCAAACACACACACCTTCACCCGCCTCTCTTTCACACACACACCTTTCTCCCGACCCGCATGAGTTCTCCCAATCCCATAGTCGTCAACTGCGGCGCGACCCACGTCTCCGTCTCCGTTTTTTCCGCAAGCGGCGGGCGGCTGGTGTTGGAAAAATTTTACGTTCGCTCCCTCTCCTATAACTACTCCAACGAGGGCGAATGGCTCGAGGCTCTCACCGATGCCCTCCGCATCCTCGTCAAGACCGCAGGCATCTCCGGCACCGCAACCGTCGTCGTCCCGGGCTATCGCCTCCTCACGAAAAACATCAAGGTGCCCCTCGCCGAGTCCAGCCAGAAGCAGGTCATCGCGATGGAGGCTCAACGCAATCTCCCCGACTTCGAGGACATGGTTTGGGACAGCCAGACCATCGCCAGCGACGAGGTCGAGTCCGAGGTCGCGCTCTTCGCCCACCGCAACGGCGAGGCACTCCACTTCACCCAAGCAATTTTTTCCGCAGGGCTAAAACCCGAAATCGTCGAGGCCGCCACACTCCTCGACTACCAAGCCTACCGCCTCAAATGCGACACCGCCGGAATTGTTGACGACGTCCTCCTCGTCAACATCGGCGCACGCTCCACCAACCTCACATTCGTCACCCCCGAAGGCTTCAGCATTCAGAACACCTCCGTCGGCGGCAACCTCCTCACTCAGTCCGTCGCTGACGCCCTCGGCGAAGACTTCCGCGTCGCCGAGGAGTTGAAAGTCCGCTTCTTCATGGACGAGGACATGCGCCGCCCAGGTGGCGAGCGAAACGAAAAAATCGCCTCCGTCCTCACCTCCAAGGCACAAGAGTTTTCCAAACGCCTCGCGCAAGAAATCTCCCGCCGCCTCATCAATTACAAACGCCAGAACAAAGGCCGTGCGCCAGTCCGCATCGAGCTTACCGGGCGCGCCTCACTCCTACCAGGCCTCGTCCAGTATCTCGCCGAAAGCCTCAAAATCTCCGTCGAGTATTTCGAGCCGACCGCCACCCCGCGCTTCTCCATCGGCAAGGGAGTTTCCTCCGGCCTCCTCGAGAGCGTCAGCCGCTTCCAGATGTCTGAGGTCGTCGGAGAAGCCGCCCGCCTCGTCATCCCAAATCCAGTCGGCGTAAATCTCATCCCGCACGAAGTCGCCGAACGCATGGCGTTCTCGCGCAAAAAACCTTTCCTCGTCCTCGCCGCCATTCTCTTCGCTGCCGCCCCTTGGCCTATCGCGTGGCACTACTTCAAAATCGCCGAGGTCGCCAAAGGCCAGCTCACAAGCGTCACCCAAGAGTTCCGCGACTTCGATGTCTATCTCAAGGGCGAGGCCAGCACCTCGCTCAAAGAAAAAGGCAAGACAATTTCCAGCGCCGCAGACTACCTCTTCCGCAAACGCACCGAGGCCGACAGCGACCAGCAGCGCACCGGAGCAGTTGTCAAAGACGGCGTCGAAGCAATTCGCAAAAGAGCAGAAGACCTCGGCAAACGTGTTGAGGAAATGGACGCCCTCAACGCCGCCAGAAGCAACTGGTATTTCGTCCTCGCAGACCTCCAAAAAGCCATCGTCCAAGAGGGCAAACACACATGGATTGAGTCCCTCGCCGTCGAACGCCCCAAGGTCGCACCCTTCGCAACTCCCGCCCGCGGCACCACCGCCAAAGCTCCGCCGCCCAAAGAACCCACCGCAATCCTCGTCACCGTCCGCGCCCTCCTCGACGAAATCCCGCCCGGCAGCCCGCCCAACTCCAACGCCGAAAGCAAAAAGTTCAGCGAAATCGGAAAACACCTCAAAGGATGCCTCTTCGTCGAAAAAGTCGTCGAAGTCTCCGCCGACGTCTCCGCCGGCTCCAATCTTCCCAAACGAACCTTCAAACTAACCGTCAAACCCGACTACCAACTTTAACATGAGCTTGAAACAATACCCGTTTCTTACCGCCGTCCTCGGCCTATTCTCCGCGACATGCCTCGCGGGGATAGGTCTCTCCGTCTGGTCGTATGTCGCCTACTCCAAAACCCGCTCCACACTCGAAAAACAGGAAAAACAAATCGCCGAGATTGCCGGACAACAGATTGTCCCAACCATCGCCAGTGTGCCTAAGCCCAAGGGCACCCCAACCCCTGCGCAAATCGCCAAATATAATGAAGACCGCCGCAAGGTGCGCCGAGATATCCTCGGCAACAACCTCGACGAGGCCATCAAAAACCTCGGCGACCTCGAAAAACAAGAGACCGACATCTTCAAACAAATCAACGGCGACAGGCAATTCGCCCCAAGCAGCGACCCCTCCCCGACCAACTTCGTCTCCGGCCTCCGCCAAGATAACACCGAGCTAACCAAGGCCGTCCAAGACATAGGCGCACGCATCTACAAACCCGCAGAGTTCGGCTTCGGCTTCAGCCGCTACCTCGGCAACGACGCCTCCACACCCTCCGCGCCTATCCTCCCCAAACTCAGCGTCGAGCGCCAAGCTGTCAAATGGCTCGTCACCCAGCTACTCGAAGCCAAAAACGGTGCCGAATCACCCCAAAACTCCGACCAAAACCCACTCATCCTCCAATCCGTCCTCCGCGAACCCATCGAGCTTACCGCCGCAAACCGCTCCAGCAGAAACGACGAATACGCCCCCGACTCCACAGAGATACTCCGCAAAGACGGCATCGCCAGCGGCTACTTCTTCCGGATTGTCTTCACCGCCCGCACCGACGTCCTCCGCCGTTTTGTCAAACAAGTGCGCAACTCCGGCTACCCACTCGCCCTGCGCAGCATCACCGTCTCACCCGCCAGAATCGAGGTGCTCACGCCCCCCGAACCACCCGCAGGTGCCTTGCCCGCCGCCACTCCTGCGCCCGCCACAGGTCTGCCCGCAGGTCTGCCCACCGTCCCGTCCGCAGTCGGTGTGCCAGTCCCCCCTCCTTCCGCCACCGCCGTCGCCGCCATCGCCATCCCCGGTGGTGCCCCGCCGCCACTCCCTCCCTCCGACAGCTCCCCCGCATTCCCGCCGCTCGCCGGTGCCGCTGGTTCGCCACCCGCCGCTGGCACCGCCGCCGCGCCCGCCAGCCAACCCGTGGAAACACTCATCGTAGATAGCACTCCCGTCGAATACACCGTATCCTTCGAATACCTGATCCCGCAAACCGCGCCCACACCTGCGCCCGCAACCACCACTTCCCGCTAACCCTCCTCACAACACACCGAAAAACAACTCCTTTTTCTATGAATAAACACTTTGACAAGCTACTCTTCCTCCTCGCCATCATCGTTTGCGCAGCCGGCTTCGGCTCCGCTTATTGGCTGCGCACCGAAGCATTGAAAGAAAGACCCGCCCCAAAAATCAACGTCGCAAAAAACACAGCCAACTCAAAAAACGCAGCCGCCACAGAAAAAGGCTACGAGGGAATTACACTCAAAGAGATAAATGTCGCCGACACCGAAGACTGGACAGAACCCGTGAGAACCGAACCCGAAGGCGATAACTTCCTCTGGAAATACGAAATGTTCACCCCACCAAAAATCATCTGGTCAACAAAAAACTCCTACTACATGCCCGACGGCGTCAAAGTCGCCCCCGAACCCCCTTTCGGTGTGAAACTCCTCTCAATGGCGCACCCCGTCTATCGCCTCATCGTCAAAGGAACCGACGAACGCAGCGCTTACATCACAGATAGCACCGTCAAAAGCAGCTTCGAACGTGTCAAAAAAGGCGAGACAAACCTAAGCCTCCGCATCAAAGTGCTCGATTTCTGGGTCGCAGGAAAAGCACCCAAAGGTGTGCCTGTCACCGGCGACGCCGGCGTCAAAATCCTCGACACAGAGCTGAACCGCGAGTTCATCCTCCTCGAAGGAAAACCTGTCGTCTTCAACGAAATCTCCGTATTCGCATTCGCAAGAACTGACAACCCATCCGAAACTTGGACGTGGGGAAAAATCGGCGACTCCAAAAAAATCGAAGGCATCGGAGAGTTTATCCTTGAAGCAGCCGACTTCTCCGCCAAAACCGTGCGCCTAAAAAAGAACTATGAAGCACGAAACATCTACGGACGCACCGTCGCAAAGACACGCCTCGAAACTCTCACCCAACCCGCCGCCGCCGCCGCCGCGCCTCCTCCCGTCGCCACCAGACCTCCTGCACCACCCGTCACCTCCCCTCGCCGACAGCCCGCAACATCCACCCGTAGGACCACCACTCCCACGCGCTCCGCGACCACCAAGCCCGCGACCACAACCAAAACACCCGTGAAAACATCCACCTCCAAGCCCACCAGCGGCAACAAATAATTTGTTCACGAAACCAAACAACAACAACCAACTCAACAACAACAACATCGGTAACAAAACTGACAACACTGTCATAACTCTTTTCACCGCTCACTCTTCAATCTCACCCCCTGACATGAAAAAGTCGCCTAAACACAAAAAAACTATCGTCACGTTTCTCGCCACTGCTGCGGCGGGATTCGCAGCCGTCGTCCCGGCAATCGCCGCCGACGCAAACGCCGCCGACAGCACCAAGAATACTACTCTTGGCGCCGCCGACGCAAACGCCGCTGCGAGTGCGTCCAAAAACTCGGCTGCGCCTTTCGGCGTAGCCGCCAAAACCGCCGCCGGCGAACCAGCCAATCAGGCTGAGCTGCCGCCGCCTCCGTCCCCTCCGGCGGAACCCGCTGGCGAACCGCCGCTGCCGCCTCCTCCTGCCGAGGAAGCCCCGCCCGCCCCGCCCGCTGGCACTCCGCCCGCCGAGCCGCC
>JAITPT010000110.1 GCA_031289285.1 Puniceicoccales bacterium | reverse complement strand
TAACCAGACTAAATATTCTATTTGACATGAGACAAACAATGGGACATTTACGAAAAAAGGCACACGCCAACCTAAACCGTAACAACCCGCGATTGGGTAACCCCGTTAGGGTTGGACGGGCGGAATAATTAACCAGACTAAATATCCTAAAAACGGCAGCGGAATGCTGGCGTTTTTTTGGCGAGGCGGGCGGGCGGGCTATTTCCCGCCCTCAAAACTAAGGATGAGCCGAAAACCGACGTCCCTGTCGCGTGCATTTGGGTCGTAGCTGTCGCGGTTGGCGGAGCGGGAGTGGCCGGAATTGTAATACCAACTGCCGCTGCGCAAAACACGGTGGCTGCCCGTGTCTGGCCCCGTTGGGTCTGTGACACTCCCGCTGGGATAATTGCCATACCAATCCGCACACCATTCCCAGACGTTGCCGTGCATGTCGAAAAAGCCCCACGCATTGGCAGATCTTCCACCAACATCATGCGTCTTGGCAGCACTGTTCCCCTCGTGCCAACCCTTCTCGTCCCGATTGCCGCTGCCCGCGTAATCCCCCGTCGTGCCAGCGCGGCACGCATATTCCCACTGCGCCTCCGTCGGCAAAGCGTAACGATACCCTTTCGGCAAACGTCCGGCGGCGAGTTCCTGCGTTGTCAACTTCGCGCAAAACTCTGCGGCCTCGCTCCACGACACACGTTCCACGGGCAGTTGGGCACCTGAAAACCCCGACGGTCTGCTCCCCATCAGCGCATGCCATTGTGCCTGCGTGACCTCAAACTTTCCCAGCCAGTAGGGCTTCGTGATGCTGACGCTGTGTGTTGGCTTTTCGTCGTTGCCGCCATTTTCGCTGCCCATCGTGAAAAACCCCGGCGCGACGGGCAGCATTTCCAGTGCCACCCCGCCGGGCAAACTCACTGCCCACGGCGAGCCGACGACAGGGCCGGGCGGCAGCGCGTCTGTCGTGGCCTCAATGGTGGCGGCGACGGAGCGCACGTTCCGCTGAATGGCGTGAATGCGGAAGGTGTATGGAGAGGAGGGTTTCAAATCGGGGACGCGCAGGGTGGTGGCGTCTGTCGTTTGTTTCCAATCTCCGGTTGAGACCTCGTAGGAAATGCCAGCACCCGCGACGGTGTCCCAGCGCAGAAGAATGAAGTCGGTGGCCTTTTTCACAACGGCGAGTCCGGCGGGTGCGGGGACAAAAGTTTTCACGGTGAGCACGGCGGCGGAAGAATGGATTTTTTTGCTAATGGCGCGGACGCGGAAGGTGTATTCGGAAGAGGGGCGCAGGTTGGCGATGCGCAGGGTGGGAGCGGTGGTCGTCTCTTTCCAATCGCCGTTGGAAACTTCGTAGGAGACGGCGGGGGCGGGCACGGCGTCCCAGCGCAAAAGGATGTGGTCGCCGCTTGTCTCGGCTGCGACGAGGTGCTGGGGCGTGGGCGGGGCGACTTCGCGGCGCAGGGCGATGTAGGCGTCGGTGATGGCGTGGACGGCTTCCAACTCGCTTTGGGCATGGCTAACAAGAGCGAGGCGGGCGGCAGCGAGGCGGCGGGTTTTGTCGGCTTGGGGAATGGAGAAGTCCGCTTCGATGGCGCGTTTTTCGTAATGGGCGGTTTCGAGGCGGGCAGCGGCTGCTTTGTATGTTTTGAGTTCCGCAGGGGAACCGCCAGCGAGGAGGTATTGGCGGATGTCTTTGGAGAAAAAAGCGAGCGGGACAGAAGCAGCAACGTCGGCAGGTCGGGCATCGGCAGCGGCGGCGGAGGTGGCGGCAGAGGCGGAGGAAGAGGTGGCGTCGGGCGACGGCGCGGTGGCGGCGACGAGGGTGATGTTTTTGTTTTCGAGGAGGCGCAAGAGGGCGGCGGCGGGGACCCCGAAGTTTCGGATTTCGACTTTTCTGACGTCGGCACTGAGGTGAAATGGGTTGCGGATGCGGACGATTTTTCCGCCCCGTATTGTGGAGCGCGAATTGGCAACATGGATGGCGACGACCTCGCCGTGGTCGTTGAGAACGGGGCCGCCGCTGTTGTCGGGCGCGGTGGAGATGGAGTATTGGATGCGGGGCGAGACGGCGTGTTGCTCAGCGAGATTGAAGATGACGCCCGTGGCAAAGGTGTCTTCGGCTTCGCCTGCGGGGGTGTCCATGAGGAAGATGTCTTCGCCGACTTTTAGCGGGACGGCGGAGGGGGCGAGGGGAAGCGTGGGCGCGTCGAGGCCGTCAACGGCGAGGATGGCGAGGTCGGTAACTCTGTCGAAGGCGAGGACTTCGCGGATGCGGTGCTCTTGGCGCTGGCCAGTGAGGTGCGCGATGGCAAACAGGGCACCACTTGCGTCGCGGGCAGCGTCTTTGATGACGTGGTAGTTGGTGGCGATGATGCCTTTGCCGATGACAAAGCCGCAGCCAGTAGAGGCGATGGATTCGCCGTCTTTGCCCATGCCCTCGAAGATAGTGATGACGACGGTGGAGCGACGGAGTTGGGCAGCGATTTCGGCATTGTCCAACTTGCCGTCGGCAAGCGTTTTGCTGGGCTTCTGGTCGTCGCAGCCAGCGAAGAGCACGGCGGCGAGGGCGAGGGCGGCGAAGGCGCGGAGGGCGCGGAGGGCGCGGAGGAACGGTAGCGGGCAGGTGTGCATGAGGTTGTGTGGCGAAGGTGTGTGCGGCGAGTGTGAGTGCGGCGAAGTGGCGAGTGTGGCGGAGGAAAAAAAGGAGGGCTATTTTTTGGCGCGGCTTTTGCGGATGGCGTCAAACTCGCCATCTGAGATGGCGATGGCGTTTTTTTGTGCGTCGGAGACTTCGCGGGCGTTGCGGGCGGGTGCGTCGGCGATGCCGGCATCTTGCATGATTTTGGCGAGGTTGACAGCGGCGAGACCCGCCGCGATGTCGCGAAGGTTGGGCGCGGCTTTTTTGCGGTCAAGCTCGCGGGAATCGCGGGCAAGTGCGGCCTCTTGGCCATTAAGAGTTTTGAGGGCGAGCTCGAGTGACACGATACCAGCGGCAATCCGCCCGATGCCCTCGACGGTGCTTTGCCTACGGGTGTCAAGTTTTTTTATCTTCCCGAGATGGAGTTTGATCTGGACTCTGAAAATCTCGCGTGGGTGCTCTTTGTCGCCGTAAAAAACGGTGTTGCTGTCGGGCGTTTTCTCGAAGGCCTCCCACATAGCGTCGCCTTCGGCCTTGGCCTTGACGAGTTCTGTGGCGATGTTCTCGCGGTCTTTGCGCAGGTTGTTGTGGAGGCGCGAAAAGGCGACGAGGAGCTCTGCGGCGTCCATGCGTTTTTTTGCGATATCGCGGAAGAGGCCGATGGCGTATTCCTGCAAATCTTTCGGGAAACTCTCCGGCATCAGCGGCGAGGCGACGGCGGCGAACACGATAGGCTGGGCGGGCGACGTGGCTTTTTTGCGGTCGCATCCGGCGAAAGGGATAGCGAGGCCAACGGCAACGACAGCGGAGGCGACGAGCGACGGGATTTTTGGGAATGACATAGAAAAAAGGTTGGCGAGAAATGGCGTGATTTGGAGAGCGGCGCGGGGAAGAAATAGGAAACATCCGGCAGCGCAAGGGAAAATGACTTCGCGAGTTGGGTTGTGGTGCGCCAGCAGGCTGGGAACGCCAGCACTGCTGGCTGGCTGACGGGCAAGGAACCTTTTTTGTCTCTAATGACTTCGCGGTTCGTGCGTCTTTATTTTTGCACGGGCTTACTCGCGCTCATGCAAGCTCACACCTGTCTCGCTCGCCAAAGTTGACCCGCGCTTGCGCCGCAATCTTCCGCTTGGCCTGCGCGTCGTCCTCACGTGGGACACCGACAACTGCGACATAGATTTATGGCTCGACGACCCCAACAGTTATC
>JAITPT010000096.1 GCA_031289285.1 Puniceicoccales bacterium | reverse complement strand
CGAAAACAAAAGGGTGTTTGATTGTGCGCCAGCCTTCGTGTCTTCGTGCCTTCGTGTGAGATAATCGTGCGGTTTGGAGTTACGCCCAGAAACAATTTCTGCAAAGTGACCTTGGCTGGAGCGGGACAGAAGCGGGTCGGGAACGGGTCGTGAGCACTGGGTGGGAAAAATTTCTCACACGAAGGCACGAAGACACGAAGGCTGGCGCACAGAGGAAAACCCGTCTGAATAAGATAGTTTTTAGGAAATTGGTTGCTTGGGATCGAAAGTGCAGAATAATTAACCAGACTAAATATTCTATTTGACATGGAGGCAAAACAATGGGACATTTACGGCGAAGGGCGCACGCCAATCGCATCCACAACAACCCGCGATTGGGCAACCCCGTTGGGATTTCTCATACGAAGGCACGAAGACACGAAGGCTGGCGCACAGAGGAAAACCCGTCTGAATAAGATAGTTCTTAGGAAATTGGTTGCTTGGGTTGAAGTGCGGAATAATTAACCAGACTAAATATTCTACTTGACATGGAAGCAAACAATGGGACATTTACGGCGAAGGGCGCACGCCAATCGCATCCACAACAACCCGCGATTGGGCAACCCCGTTGGGATTTCTGGGAGAATATTTAGACAGTCTAATTTTTTTCTTGCGGAGCAACGAGCGTAACGTGGACTGCTAAGTCTGCTGCGTGCGCACGAAGCACTCTTCGGAAGTGCCACGCCACAGCAAGCAGACTTGGCAGTCTGCGTTACGGGTGCGGCGGACGTGGCAGGCGCGGCGGGAGAATATTTAGACAGTCTAATTTTTCTCTTGCGGAGCAACGGGCGTAACGCGGACTGCTAAGTCTGCTACGTGCGCACGAAGCACTCTTCGGAAGCGCCACGACACCGCAAGCAAACTTGGCAGTCTGCCTTACGGGTGCGGCGGACGTGGCAGACGCGGCAGGAGAATATTTAGACAGTCTAATTTTTCTCTTGCGGAGCAACGGGCGTAACGCGGACTGCTAAGTCTGCTACGTGCGCACGAAGCACTCTTCGGAAGTGCCACGACACAGCAAGCAGACTTGGCAATCTGCGTTACGGGTGCGGCGGACGCGGCAGGCGCGGCGGGAGATGTGGATATTTGGGAGGTCGCGGTGTTTGCGAAAGCGGTGTCGGCACTCGTTCACAACCCCAACGAGGTTGCCCAACCGGATTGCAAGAGGGACGATGTCCACGAGATTGCGCAAGTCTCCAACGATGTTAAATGAGGCCGTTCCGATCGCAATTGCAAGAGGGGCGATGTCCGTAAGGTTGTGCAAGCCCGTTGGGGTTGTGGCGTGTTGCTGGACATTGGCGATGTGCGTCCCAAAAATAACCCTTCCACGTGCGAAGCTGCGGATAATGCCCACAAGCCGTTTTGAAGTCAAGTATAAAAAATGGCTGCCATTTTATTCGAGCGCGATATATATGCCAAATATTTGCTTCGGCGTAAGTGCATGATTCATCGCGTATTTGAGAAATATATGCTTACTTCCTCCCCCTCCCCCCCCTCTCCCCTCTTCCGTGCTCTTCAGAATAATTTACCAGACTAAAGATTTCGGCAGGCCGACCCGATAATTTCGAGCTATGCAGGGCTGGTTGCGTCCGAGTTTCCACTCCAAATAACGAAGAACCCTTTTCATCCCTAACCCACAGCCATTGCACTGGCTTCCGCTTGCACAGTTTTCTGTTGAAAGGGACGGCGAGTGCGCATAGACGTTTCGCCCATGCGACAATATTTTTTGCGACGTCTGCTACTGCTGCCACTTACATTGTTGGGCATCACGTTTATCGCGTTTGTCATCACGCGCTTTGTCCCCGGCGGGCCGCTCGACCAAGCACTCGCGGAGAAGCAACAGGCTGCGGCCAAAAGCCGTGGTATCAGCGCAGGCGGGAACAGCTCGCTCTCGCCACAGGAGGAGTTGCAGTTGAAAAGATTTTACAAACTCGACCGCCCACTCCTCGCCGGCTACGCCGAGTGGCTCGGCGTCTGGCCGTGCCCCACCTTCCAACAAATCGTGGAACTTCCGCCGTCCGCCGCCGACGCTGCCGGTGCGCACAAGGTCACGCTGCGCATTCCCGTGAAAAAGAAAGACGGCGCATTTGCCAATCTCGCGGTGCCAGCAATTGTCAACTTCGGGAAAAACTCGGCGGGCGGGCTGGTGCCCAGCGTGGAGTGCGGGGCAGACGCGCAAGCCGCCGTCGAAAAGTTTGCCAAAGCAAACGGGCTTGACGCCGCTGCCATCGTCGGAGGCGGCGTTCTCGGCGGCTGGCAGGCGGCGATTTTTGCGCCGGAGCAAAAGGGAAACGAGGCGGGGACCGCAGCCAGCGTTGCAAACTCTGCCACATCTGCCGCGCCCGCCGCGACCACCGCCGCAAAGACCGCCGCGCCGCCAGTGCGCGTGGACATTTTCCAGCGGCGTTTCGACGGCCTCTTGGAGGGTAACCTCGGCGTCTCCTTCATTCGCGGGAAACCCGTGCTCGACGTCATCATCGAAAAACTTCCCGTCTCGATTTGGTTTGGGGCGTGGTCGCTCGTGCTCACCTACATGGTCTGCATCCCGCTCGGCGTCCTCAAAGCGTTGCGTCACCGCTCGCCCGTTGACACCGGCACATCGTTTTTTCTTTTCATTGGCTACGCGCTTCCGGGCTACATTTTGGCGGTCGTTTTCCTCTACCTATTTTCGTTTCAGTGGCATATTTTTCCGCACTCGGGTTTTGGCGACCCCGCGCTTTTGAAAAATCCCGATACGCCGTTTTGGACGCTCATTAAAGACCGAGTCTGGCACACCTTCCTGCCGCTCGTCTGCCTCACCAGCGGCAGTTTTGCGCTGATGACGATGCTGATGAAAAACACGCTCCTCGACAATCTTGCTGCCGATTACGTGCGCACTGCGGTTGCCAAGGGTGTTGGTTTTCGCGACGCCGTGCTGCGCCACGCATTGCGCAACAGCCTTGTGCCTATCGCCACTGGTTTTGGCAATTGCCTCGCCGCGCTTCTCATGGGGAGTTTCCTCATTGAAAAAATCTTCGACATAGACGGTGTTGGCCTGCTCAGTTTCACCTCGCTTGTGGGACGCGATTACCCCGTGTTTCTGGGTTTGCTCACATGCACTTCCTTCCTGTTGCTACTGGGCAACATTCTCTCCGACGTCTGTGTCGCCTTCGTTGACCCGCGCATACGCTTCGGCGAATAAAAAAAGAAAAAGGGAACAGCGAATAAGGGAAACGAGATTGAAACCACGGATGAACACGAATGGGCACGAATAAGGAAGAAACAGAGACAAAAACTAAAAACATTTTTTTAGTCACAAAAGAACGTAAAAAACAAAAAAATAAAAGGGGAACAGTGAATAAAGAGAACGAGATTGAAACCACGGATGAACACGGATAGGCACGAATAAGAAAAAAACAAAAGTATATTTTGATTTCCTGAGATTTTTTGTTGGCTCTGTTTTTCTTATTCGTGCCCATTCGTGTTCATTCGTGGTTTCAAAAATTCTTCCCCCATATTCACAGTCTCTCTCTTTAACCTAAAAACGGCAGTTAATGCGGGCGGTTTTGTGCAATCTTTTGGTCGTCTGCGGCTTGCCCTTTCCGCTCCACGCACCGCAAGGTGCGCGTCGGGAAAGCGCAAACCGCAGCCGCCTCAAAATCTTGCGCAAACCCATCCCGCTGAACTGCCGTTCTTAGGTTTATTTTTCTTTTGTGCTCTTTTGTGTTCTTTTGTGGCTAAAAAAATCCTTTTCCTTATTCGTGCCCATTCGTGTTCATCCGTGGTTTCAATCTCGTTCCCCTTATCCACTGTTCTCCTTCCCCCCCCCTCCCCACCACCCTACAACGCGAGGTTTTCACCCATTGCGCGGGCGGCGTGCCAGACATCTTTGTCGCCGCGACCCGAAAGGTTCACGAGCAAGATTTCCTCCTTCGCCATTTTTGGGGCGAGCGCGACGGCGTGAGCGAGCGCGTGTGAAGACTCGAGCGCGGGCAAAATACCCTCGGTGCGGCAAAGAAGTTTGAAGGCGTCGAGTGCGGCGGCGTCAGAGGCGTGGGCAAAACTGATGCGCCCGCGCTTCCAGTAGTAGGCGTGTTCGGGGCCGACGGCGGCGTAATCAAGCCCCGCAGAGACCGAGTGCGTCCCCTCGATTTGCCCCTCGGCGTCTTGCAAAATATAAGTCATGCAACCTTGCAAAACGCCCGGACTGCCGCCCGCAAAACGCGCCGCATGAGCACCCGGAGCGATACCGCGCCCGCCCGCTTCGACGCCCGTGAGCGCGACTTGCGGGTCGTCCAGGTATTCAAAAAACGCGCCGATGGCGTTGCTTCCACCGCCGACACACGCGACGACATGGTCGGGCAAACGCCCCTCCGCCGCGAGCATCTGCGCACGAGATTCTTTGGAAATAACGCTCTGAAAATCGCGCACCATCATCGGAAACGGGTGCGCTCCGTAAGCCGTGCCGAGGACGTAGTGCGTCGTGCGCGAGTTCGCCACCCAGTCGCGGAACGCCTCGTTGACCGCCTCCTTCAATGTCTTTTGCCCCGCCTTCACCGCCCGCACCTCGGCGCCCATAAGACGCATCCGATAGACGTTGAGCGCCTGCCGCTCCATGTCGGTCTCGCCCATGTAAATCACGCATTCGAGGCCAAACTTTGCGCAAGCGGCGGCGGTCGCGGTGCCGTGTTGCCCCGCGCCAGTCTCGGCGATGACGCGCCGTTTGCCCATGCGTTTCGCGAGAAGACACTGGCCGAGCGCGTTGTTGATTTTGTGTGCGCCGGTGTGGAGCATGTCCTCGCGTTTGAGATAAATCTTCGCGCCGCCGAGATGTCGGGCGAGACCCTCGGCGCGGTAAAGCAACGTCGGCCTCCCCGCGTATTCGCGCAGGAGCGCGGCGAACTCGCTTTGGAAAACCGAGTCGTCGCGCACGGCTTGATAGGCGTCGGCGAGTTCCGCGAGCGGAGTCATCAACGTCTCTGGCGCGAAGACGCCGCCGAATGCTCCGAAGTGCCCAGCGGCGTCGGGCAAGGAAAATCGCGGCGCGGCGGCGCGGTTAGCGGAGACGGTTTCGTTGCTTATCTGCGATGTCATACCGCCGCGCATGACACTTGCGAAAGCCGCTCTTGCAAACCTCAAAAAAGTTCCCTCAAAAAAAAGACAAGCACCGAGAAGCGCACCGACGGAACCTGTTGCCGCCGCTCTTGTCAAAAACCGTTTCCACTCCATCATGAACGCCACCATGAAACCACGCCACACCGCACTCACCGCCGCAGCACTCGCCCTCGCGCTCGCCTCCGTCTCCGCATCCGCGCTCAGCGCTGCCGCTGCTCCTGCTGCCCGCGCCGCAAAACAACAAGTTTCCGCCGTGCTCACTGCCGACTCCGAACACGCGGGCTACGAGGCTTGGCGAGCGATGGACGGCGACCCCTCTACGCTCTGGCACACCAACTTTTCCACCGCGCAAACTCCGCTCCCGCACACCCTCGCCGCCGACCTCCGCGCCAGTCGCGAAATCAAAGGCTTCGTCCTCACCCCGCGCCAAGACGGCGGTGCCAACGGCGTAGTCGTCCGCTACGAAGCCTACGTCACCGACAACCCCGCCTCGCTCGGCACCCCCGCCGCCGCTGGCACACTTCCCGCGCAGCGTGGCACCAAATCTCCCGCAACCGTCGTTTTCGACACCCCAAAAACAGGCCGCCACTTCATCCTCAAAGTTCTCTCCGCCCAAACCGACAACCCCTCGTTTGCGTCCGTCGCCGAGCTTAAATTACTCTCCGACGCCGCAGTTTTCCGCGCCTCAGCGGCGGGTGCTCCAAGCGCCGACGCCGACTTCTTAAAAAGTGCTGGCCCCGAACGCGCCGGAGAGTTTTCGCGCCTCTCTTACGACATTCGCAACAAGGGGAAATTCGCAAAACTCGCAGACCAAACTTTTCTCCAAGACGCACTTATTTTGCCAGACGACCGCGACCCCGCCGATGTCGTTTTGCGCCGGACGGAGGCGTTGCTAAAAGACTTAGACACACGCGCCGACTCGAAGTTTTCCGCCTTCACTAAACAACTCAACGAACTCAAAAAAGAAAGTGCGCAGACCCCCGTCGCCGACGCAGAAAAACGTCGCGCCCTCTTTGTTAAAATCTGCACCCTACGCCGCGAAATCGCATTCTCCAACCCGCTTCTTAACTTCGGCGATTTACTATTTGTCAAAAAACACCGCGCCACCTTCAACCACATGTGCGACCAATACTACGGCGTGAACCTCCCCGCTGGCGGCGGCGTTTTTATCCTGAAAAACCCGTTCACAAAAAACACCGCCAACACCACCGCCAACAACGCAACTGACGCACAACAACCGGAGTTAATAAATCTACTCAAAAACTCCGTCGTGCAATCGGGACGTCTTGCAGGAAAGAAACTTGAAGGCGGCTCGTTCCTCTCTCCAAACATCTCCTACGACGGCAAAAAACTCGCCTTCGCATACGTCGAATGCGAGGGCGATAAACACCAACGTTTCCACACCGACCCGACCCGCGGGCACTGGCACCAAGGCCGCAGTTTCCACATCTTCACCTGTAATATAGACGGCTCCGATTTACGCCAAATCACCGACGGCACATGGAACGACTTCGACCCCTGCTGGCTCCCTAACGGGCGTCTCGCTTTTATCACAGAACGCCGCGGCGGCTATCTGCGTTGCGGGCGCGAATGCCCGACTTACACCCTCTTCGACATGAACCCCGACGGCTCACAAATCCGCTGCCTGAGTTACCACGAAACAAACGAGTGGAACCCAAGTGTCACACACGACGGACGTATTTTATACACACGCTGGGATTATCCAGACCGCCACGGCTGCACCGCGCACCAACCGTGGATAACAACACTCGACGGACGCGACCCACGCCACGTCTATGGCAACTTCACCCCGCGTAACAAACGCCCCGATATGGACCTCAACGTCCGCGCTATTCCCGGCTCACCAAAGTTCATCTCCACCGCAGCCCCGCACCACGGCCAAGCCTACGGCTCGCTCACGATAATTGACCCGCGTGTGGACGACGACGACGCGATGGCACCCGTCAAACGCCTCACTCCCGAAATCGCGTTTCCCGAATCGCAAGGTGGCACCCAAGTCTATGGCTCCGCGTGGCCACTCTCCGAAAAATACCACATCGCCGTCGCCGATTTTTCACTCGCTCCCGGCCAAGGCAGACAAGGCGGACGTTACCTTCGCGGCGACTACGGGATTTATCTTGTGGACGCATTTGGAAACAAAGAACTGATTTACCGCGACCCCGAAATCGGCTGCAACTCGCCTATGGCCATCGTGGCGCGCCCCCTCCCGCCCGTGCCCGCCCAACAAATTTCCGACAAAATAGAGAACCAACCTTTCCTCGCGCCCGAACTCGAAAAACAAGCCGGACGCGAAAAGGGAAAAGTCCTCCTCGTCAACGCCTACGAGTCGCTTCGCCCGCTTCCCAAAGGCGTAAAAATCAAAGCCTTGCGCGTCGTTCAACTCATCCCGATGTCGGTGCCCTCTGGCCGGCCTCCGCACGAAATCGGCTTCCGCGAACCCACCAGCGGCGACTCCGTTGTGATGGCGCGACACGTCCTCGGCACCGTGCCTGTCGAGGAAGACGGCAGTGCGCATTTTGAGGTGCCGCCGCGCCGCGAGTTTATGTTGCAAATCTTGGATGAAGAGGGGCTTGCCGTCCAATCCATGCGCAGCTCGATTTATCTTCACGACGGCGAAACGCTCTCTTGCACCGGTTGCCACGAGCAAACCGCCTCTGCGCCGCGTCCGCCGTCCCGTGCTCCCAAAGCCTTCCAGCGCAAACCTTCGCAATTGACCCCCGACCACCCCGACGCCCGCCCGTTTAGCTACGCTCGCCTCGTGCAACCCATTTGGGACAAACACTGTGTCACGTGTCACGACGACGCCCGTGCCAAGGGCAACAAAAAAGCAATCAACCTTGGCAAAACTCCGATTCGCAGCAAATGGTTTGCCTCTTTTAACAACTTGGTTCCGAAGTTTGGTTTTTATTCTTACGGCAATCCCTTGCGCACCTATCCGGGCAAGTTTGGTGCCCGTGCCTCCAAGCTCTATCCCTTGTTAAAAAGTGGCCACGGCAAAGTAAAACTCACGCCTGACGAGTTACACCGTGTCGCCTTGTGGCTCGACTGTGTCTCGCCCTTCTACGGCGTCTATGAAAAAGAAGGCGGCGAAGCCCAGCTACGCGGCGAAGTCGTCTGGCCAACATTAGAATAAAAACGCCACTGGGAGCGCTGACGTCTCGTCGGCATAGGGCATGGGGCGCAGCGACTCGCGGCGTCCCCGCCGCCCGAAGCGTCGCCGCAAGCACCGACAGCAACAAGCCAGCAAGACGCCAGCGTTCCCCGTGCCGCCGCCCAAACTTTTTTCGTGCGCGCCTTCTCTTTCGCACCTATAAAAATCTCATGCGCCTTCCTCTCTTTCCCGCGTTCCGCTCGCTCGCGTCTTGTCCACTCGCCCTCGCTACAACCGCCGTCGCCACCACCACCGCCCTCGCTGCGTTTTCCGCCGCTGCCCTTGCTGGCCCGCCTGTCTCCGGCAAGCCACTCACGCCGACTACTGCCGCGCTTGAGCAAAATTTCGCGACACCGCCGCCTGCCGCTCGACCGGGCGTTTATTGGTATTTCATGGACGGCAACCTCTCACGCGATGGCATTACCAAAGACCTCGAAGCGATGAAAAAAGCGGGCATCGGGCATGTCATTTTTCTCGAAGTCAACGTCGGCGTGCCACGCGGCAAAGTTGATTATTTTAGCAAAGAATGGCTTGACACCTTCGGCCACGCGCACCGCGAGTGCGAGCGGCTCGGTATCTCGATGCTCCTCGGCACCGGGCCGGGGTGGGCGGGCAGCGGCGCACCTTGGGTTAAGGCGTCACAATCTATGCAGCACCTCGTGCATTCACAACTCGACATCGCGGGCGGAAAAGGTGTGCAGACTTTCTCCCTGCCGCTCCCCGCGCCCAAGCGCCCGTTCTTCGGCGAAGGCGCGTTCACGCCGACCGTTAAAAAACAATGGCAAGACTTTTACGAAGACGTCGCCGTCCTCGCGTTCCCCGCTGGCGCGACGTGCATTGACCAAAAATCGGTCTCCGGCAGGGGCTACTTCGCCATTCCCGAAATCGAGGAACGCGCACTCTATTACCGCAAACCCTACAGCTCCGTCGCGGGCGTCCCGCAATACATTCCGCTCGCGGGTTACCTCGCACCGCGAGCAGGCGATGTCGCCGTGCGCAAGAACGCCATCAAAGACCTCACCGCGCTCCTCAAGCCCGACGGCTCGCTCACGTGGGACGCGCCCGCTGGCGATTGGACAATCATGCGCTTCGGAAGCCGCAACAACGGCAACGCCTCGCGCCCCGCACCTGTCCCCGGCGTCGGCCTCGAAGCCAACAAATTCGACGCCGACGATATGCGCGCTCACCTCGACAACTTCACCGGAAAACTTTTTGCGCACATCGGTTTCAAACACGCCCGCGCCGACGGTGCCGGCCTCCAGACGCTGCACATAGACAGTTGGGAGATGGGTTCGCAAAATTGGACGCGCCACTTCCGCCGCGAGTTCACGCGCCTGCGCGGCTACGACCCGCTGCCCTTCTACCCCGCCTATCGCGGCGTCATCATCGAGAGCCGCGAAGTCACCGAGCGTTTCCTCTGGGATTTGCGCCTCACGAGCCAAGACCTCATCAAGGAAAACCACGTCGCGTTCGTCAAAAAATACGGTGCCCCTTACGGCCTCAACGTCTCCATCGAACCCTACGATATGAACCCCGCCGCCGACCTCGAGCTTGCCTCCGTCGCCGACCTCCCGATGGCGGAGTTCTGGAGCATCGGGCGCGGCCTCGGCACCGAATGGAGTGCCGCCGAAGCCACCTCCATCGCCCACCTCATCGGCCAACCCGTCGTCGGCGCCGAGTCGTTCACGGCCCACGGCGACGGCTGGCGGCAACACCCCGCCTCTGTCAAAGACCAAGGCGACTGGGCGTTTGCCGCCGGCGTCAACCGCTTTTTCTACCACACCTACCAGCACCAAGCCCTCCCCGACCACCTCCGCCCGGGAATGACGATGGGGCCTTACGGCGTCCACTGGGACCGCAACCAAACTTGGTGGCCCTACTCCGGCGGCTACCACCGCTACGTCGCCCGTTGCCAATATCTCCTCCAACAAGGCCGCGCCGTCGCCGACGTCCTCTACCTCGCGCCCGAAGGCGCACCGCACGTTTTCCGCGCCCCCGATAGCGCCTACTCTGGCAACAACGCCGTCCCCGACCGCCGTGGCTACAACTTCGACGCCTGCCCGCCGAGTCTCCTCTACACCGCCGTTGTCAAGGACGGAAAAATCGTTTTCCCCAGCGGAGCCGCTTACCGCCTGCTCGCCCTGCCCGCGTTTGACACGATGACGCCCGCGCTGCTGCGCAAAATCATTTCCCTCGTCCAAGACGGCGCGACCCTCGTGGGCCTTCCGCCGCAGCAATCGCCCAGTCTCGTCGGCTACCCCGCTTGCGACGCCGAAGTGCGCCTCCTCGCGAAAACCCTCTGGGGCACCAACCCCGTCCCCGCGACCCTCACCGGCATCACCTTTCACAAAGGCCGCGTTTTCTACGGCAAAGAACTCCGCACCAAAGCCGACCGCCTCTACCCGCGCTACGAACTCACCGCCGCCATTCTCGACAAAGAAACCACGCCCGACTTCGAGACCGACGGCGAAGTCCGCCACATCCACCGCACCTTGCCCGCCGCCGACATCTACTTCGTCGCCAACCGCACCGACAAAGAAATCACCGCCGAGTGCAAGTTTCGCGTCACTGGCAAACACCCCGAACTCTGGAACCCCATCACTGGCGAACGCCGCCCCCTGCCCGAATACAAACAGACCGCCGCCCGCACCCTCATCCCGCTGCGGTTCGACAAACACGAAAGCTACTTCATCGTGTTTCGCGAGAAGGCCGCAGACGGTGGCGGTGCTGCCAACGCGGGTGTCGCTGCCAACGCCAACGCCGCCGCCGTCGCCGCGAAAAATTTCCCTGCCGTCAAGCCCGTCACTACTCTCAACGGTGCATGGGAAGTCGCCTTTGCGCCTCAATGGGGCGGCCCCGCGAAAATCGTTTTCGACGAGTTAACCGACTGGACAAAACACCCCGCCCCGGGCATCCGCGCCTACTCTGGCACTGCCATTTACAAGAAGCAATTTGACGCTGCCCCTGCGGCCCTCACTGCCAAAAAACTCTATCTCGACTTAGGTGTTGTCAAAAACATCGCCCGTGTGCGTCTCAACGGCAAAGACCTCGGCGACATCTGGACTTCCCCGTGGCGCGTGGACATCTCCGGTCTCTTGCGTCCCAAAGACAACCACATAGAAATCGAAGTCGCCAACCTCTGGGCCAACCGCCTAATCGCCGACGACTCCCTCCCCGCGCACGGCCCTGCCCGTGGCCAATCGTGGTCACAATGGCTCGACGCCGGTGCTCCTCTCAACCCTAAGAGCACCCGTCTAACCTTCGCCACTGCCCGCCATTTCCGCAAAACCACCCCCATCCTCCCCTCCGGCCTCCTCGGCCCTGTTACCCTCCTCGCCGAGTAGAGCACGGTGCCAACAAGGGCGAAATTGCCGTCGCCTCCGGCGACGCTTCGGGCAGCGAGGGGCGGCGCAGGTCGCTTTGCTTCGTGCCGTGCGGACGAGACGCCGACGTTCCCAGTGCCGCCCTTTCGGGGCTGGCCGAACAAAAAATGTCTCGTCCCGCTGGGGACGACTGTGACCTTCCGGCGTTTAGCGTTTTGCTATAGCTTCTCGATTTCCGCAACGGAAAGACCCGTTGCTCGGGCGATGGCAGATACGTCGAGGTGCATCGCTTTGAGGTTGCGGGCGGTTTCGAGTTTTTCCTGTTTTGCTCTGGTGCGCTCGGCTTCAATCTCGGCAGCGGCGCGGGCGGTGGCCTCGGCGGCGCGGGTGTCGGCTTCGGTGGCTCTTGCGGTGGCTTCGTTGGCTCGGGCGCGTTCGGCTTCAATCTCAACTGCGGCTCGGGCGAGTCCTTCGGCAACGCCCTCACGATGGGAGCCGCGAAAGGCGGTTACGGCAATGCACTTGGCGTCTTCAATTTTGCGATACAGGAGGCGTTCCATCGTATCGTAGGCAGCGCGTTCGAGACACTTCAAAGCCTCGGCGGTGTAGGGGTTCTGGGTGAGCGCGACAGGAGGCTCCTGCGTGGTCTCGTCCACGCCAGTCAGAAGGTCTAACCACAAACTGCGCAGCTCCGTCAAGCCGCGCAAAGTGGCGCGGTCAGCGGCGCGGACAAACTTTTTCATGTCCACAAAAATCATTTCGAGACCCTTGATACGCAGATCGGGAAACTCCACCTCGCTGAGCAAGTAGCGGTAGTAGATTTTGTCGGGATGCTCACCAAAGATGGCAGCAAGTGCTTGTGTCTTTTCGGGCGAACGGGCAGCGTTGGGGTCTAAGGAATCGAAGAGAAAACTGAGGGCGTAGATGGGGCGCAATGTGTCAAACTCGCGGTCTTCGAGTTTTTGTTCGCCGTAAGCGAGGGCGGCGTTGCGCAGGATGCGCTGGTCGAAGGAGCTTTCCCAGCGCAGTTGCATCTCGACGATAAACTGCCGCCCGTGCGAGTCGGTGCAGCGCAGGTCAATCACGGAATAGGGCACGCCCTTCATGTCTGGGATGAGTTCGCTGGGCAGGCGCTCGATGCTTTCAACCTGCTCGACCTTGCCCATGCCCGCCTCCTCGATGGGCAAAAAGGCATTGAGCAGCGCCATGCACAGATGTTTGTTTTTGGCAAACACGTGTTTGAAGGTGACGTCATTTCGCGGACTCAGATAGATGCTCATACGCGCCACAGTGGGAGACCTTGGCGGCGACGTCAAGACGCGAAAAACGCGGTTTCCCGCTATTATCTAAAACGGCAGTTGAGTCGGGTGGGGTGTCCCTCTTTTCTGTAAAATCACTTGCGGACCTCTCGACATGGAGATGGCAGAGGAGGTAAGCGAGGGAGACACTCCCTCGCAAGGGTGCGCAACGCGCCCAGCGGAACGTCCGCTCCTCCGCTACCGCACTCTGTTGTCATAAGGGTCGCGCTCGTTTCGCCCCTCAAAAAATCACCACACCACTAAGACCGTTTTTTCGCCGTAACGGGCAATCGCAGACTGCCAAGTCTGCTCGTGACGGCAGCGAGAGCGGGCGTGTGTGCAGGTGGCACGGGCTTCTCGCCCGCGTGTCTGGGAGGTGGACATCTGCCTTATCTGCGTCACCCGCGTCATCTGCGGTTCTTCCATTCGCGCTTGCAAATCCTCTCACTGCACGGACAACGCAAGGCGACCACGACGTTTCCCAAAGTTGCCCTTGATTATTATGCTGTTCTTTTTCATAGAAGGGTAACCTGTGATGTTGATGCGGACACTGCCATCAGAAAGGATTTCTGCTTTGTTTGCCAATTCTACGCCCTCTATCCACAACGAAACAGATGTCGGGCGGGCAAGCGAATTTCCAGCGCGGAAACGCAACACGTATTGCTCCGCGAGGGGAATAAACGGCGACAAGTCAAAAGAGAAATTGCCGTTGTTTCCAATGTGAACTTCGCTTGCTGCTTTTTCCGGTTTGGCCAGTGCTGCGCCGCCGACGGAAACCAATTTTCCCGCACCCGTATTAAACACTGCCAGACGCCGTATTACGGCGGGAAACGACGACTCTACAACGCGCAAACGCACTGCCGAAACCTCGACGGGCGCAAATTGTTCGATGCGTTTTTGTCCGACCGACAAACCACGCGCAAGCACTCGCCACGCGCCCTTAGAGAAACCTTCTATATCGTATTTGCGAATACGCTGTCCCAACGCTAAATCTTCTTGGATGATTACGTGGTCTATAACCGCCGACTTCTCTAAGCGCAGTTCAAGCGTGTTGCCATTGCCAGAAGTTTCCGCAATGCTTTTGCCAAAACGACGGCGAACTTCCTTCCCGAATGCGCGATATAACTCCATATCTTTTAACGGAATAAGCCCCGTAGTGTCTGGCGCGGAGTTTAGCAGCAACAACGCGCCGCGTCCAACGGATTGATAATAAATGCTCATCAAGTTATCCAAACTACGCAGACTTTTTTCGTTTGCTTTATTCCAAAACCAAAAATGATTTCGTAGTGTTGTATCCACTTCTACGGGCAACCAAGCGTCGCCGTCCGGGCGGCTATGTTCGGCGGTTGCACCGCCGGTGCGAGCGGCTTTGCTGTCGAGAGTGTACCAATTCGGATAGGGGCAAAAACCGCGCTCGTTGCCCACCCAGCGAATATCGGCGAACGGCCCTTGAAAAACAATGCTCTGCGGCGTGTGTTTGCGAATAACATCTTCGAGTGGAATGACAACACCGCCGTCAAACCAAACCTCTACAATTTGTTTCCCGTAACGCGACAGCACCTCTTCCCACTGACGACGCAAAACTTTTGCGTAGGCGGCTTGTTTGGCTGGGTCGTTTATTTTTCCGCCATTTCCTGCACCGTGTTTTGTGTCGTTCGGCGAAATATAAATGCCGAGTTTCATTCCGCGCTTGAAACATGCTTTTGCTAATTCGTCGAGCACATCGCCTTTGCCGTTTTTATACGCGGTATTTTTGATGCTGTAATCTGAGGTCTCGGTCTGCCACCAGCAAAAACCGCCTGCGTGCTTGGCGACAAACAAAATCAACTTAGCATCGAAGGCTTCGGCAGCGTCAATCCACTGGTTCACATCTAATTTTTCGAGCTTTATTTTTTCGAGTGGCGTTGAGTGGTTGTCGTATTCGCGGCCTTGCCAAGAGCAGGGATCGAGGCACACGAACATCGTTTGTTCCATCTCATGCCAGAGCACTTGTTGCGGCGTCGGCAAAACAGGTTTTGCGGGTGCCGCGAACGGCGCGGCAGCAGCCTGCGGTTCGGCGGCGGCCTGTGACGTGGCAGCGGCCAGCGGCGCAGCGGAGTCGAGCGCGAATGCCGTAGCGAGCAGCGCAGCGGCAGTGCGGGCGAAGCGGCGACGCGCCGACGAAAAAGCAGTGAAAAAAAAGAAGGCAGGTGATTGCATAATGGCGCGGAGGAAGTCAGTTTTTCCCGCAGGCGCAAGCCTATAATCCTGAAAACGGCAGTCCAGCGGGACGTATTTGTGCAAAATGAAAAAATGTCAAGTGAAAAAAGTGTCTGGCACTTTATTGCCTCGGAGTGCTCGTTCCTCGCTCTGCCACCGCACTCCATAAGGGCGGTGCTCATTTCGCCTCTTCAAATGCTGCCCGCACTCCGCTCATTCGTTCCATGCCCAATGACGACCCGTCACGTCAAACAACTTATTTAGCCTGGTAAATTATTCGGCTCAGGCTGAAAGCGACGTAAGAGACTGGTTTTCCGAATGTTACGACGTTTGCGAAAGCGGTGTCGGCGGGTGCTACGTTATCACTTCGCACCCTCTGCCACCGCACTCCATAAGGGCGGTGCTCATTTCGCCTCTTCAAATGCTGCCCGCACTCTGCTCATTCGTTCCATGCCCAATGACGACCCGTC
>JAITPT010000036.1 GCA_031289285.1 Puniceicoccales bacterium | reverse complement strand
AATTAGGGCCTGTTGTTCGCTGTATGCTGGATATAATGGAAAAAGCTACGCAATCAATTTAATGGACGTCAAACAATCTGTATGTTTTTAGACCGGAAAATGATCGGGATTAAATATTGATTTTGAATAAAGCTAGAGGATGGGGAATATTTGTGCTTACACATTTATTAAATTGATATGGACAATTAACTGGCTATGTTATTGTGACGTCGGGGATAATTCGACTCCTAATGTTTGTTAGAAAGCAGGGAAATGTGGCTACAAGCCCAGGTTCTCAGGGTTTCATAGCGTGGGCTAATTTAGGCCATTTGTTCCTGTTTCATTCCAGTCTTTTTCATCATCCATTCACAGTCTTGGAATTTCGTCTCTCCCAAATAAGCAACTTGAGAAGAAGAAGGCATGACAAGCTTAAACTGGCACAGAAGAGAGTTCAGTGATTGTTTTAAACGGAACTATAATATTCGGATTCCATTACAATCGTCTCGACAGTCACCTGAAGTTCTGTTCGATCCTAGACTCTTAGTTGTATTGTCGAGACGACTAATTGAAAGAGACTTAAGTGAAGGAGGAAACAAGAAATATGTTAAATTTTTCTTTTGAAAGTCGTGACAGAAGATATCTTGGGAGACGTGGGAATAGATGGGAAGATAAAAATAAGACAGACTGTGAAAAGTTGTGAAAGGTGTAAGTTGGATTTAGAAGAACATTATTCGCAGTGGTGATGAACCATAATGCAGCCCACAACAGCAGACTTCCTGTCCGTATGAAAGCCTGTTGAATGCTTGGAAACATGTACCGTGGCGTTAGCTAAATGTAAGTCCATTTTTTATATTTATTTGCAAAACATCATTACCCTGTACCCCACTATTTTAATCAGTGCACGTGGAACAGCTAATTATCACAGATATCCGAGTCTTGTTAATAAGTCAGTGACCGATTTCTAAGTTACTTTTAGATGTATGAGTCTCGACTGTAACCTGCTACTTAAGCACTGTTACGGTTATAAATATCGAACGGGATTGTAGAATGAACATAAGGGAATAGATGACACTGTTATAAAACTATATCTGAAGACATAGTGGCTAACTTTCATGGTACTCAGACGAATGCAAGTATCATCACACCAAACAGCTATTCAATTTGCAATGCAAGCTCGAACGAATTAGAAAAGAAGAATTTGTGGACAATTCAAGCCTTAACGACTCTAGCTCCTAACCGAGCGGTTGTGACGTAGTGTTCTATAGGTTTTCAACGTGGGCCGATCTACTGGTCATCCCATACGAGGGTTTCCCTCAATTTGTGAATGGGTACCTTCACACAGCATATAACTCCAACTCCTTACAAAACCTTATCTATTCGCTATTTACGGTCTAGTATCCATTTTAATTGACGCTGTGTAACTTATTAAGTTGAAAAAGCGTCATCAAGTAACAAAAATAAATAAGTAAACACTAGCTACGTTTAATGTATAATTGTGTTAACTTTATGGAAACACAACTCTTAAGAATATATAAGCAACTTTTGTCTGAAGTATGATAGAGCACGAAGGGCTGAGGTGATATTTTTAGCTTTAAGTATGATATGAAATTCGGGATGTAATTTCATATCGATAAATCCATACGATACGGTATCGTATAAATATGTTAGGTATGGATATGAAGTATCAATATATGCTTGATACTATTGTTACTTTTAAGAAATACGGCTTTAATGAAAATAAATATAATGTCGCATAAGGAATGAATATCCTTACCACTACCGCTACTGTTACTAGAATTAACACAAATAATAATAAAATAAAATATAACATTTTTCCATTTCTGCTATGGAGAAGGAAAACCTCAGCAGCGAACCATGAAACCAACTGGTCTTATTTCTGATACCTATTCAGAAAATGTTAATCAATATTGGAAATTTACATAGAAATGTAAGAAATGTAAATACATGTACAGTAATTTTCAATGCTAATAATGACAAAATATGTTGTTTAAGGCTAACGTTAATTGGGTTCTGCAGTAATTAAATAATGTTCTAAACCAATAAAACGATCTGATGTGGATATGACCACCTTCGATATCGATATGTAATTTCATGCCTATTCACATTCCTAGATAGAACATCAAATAGTTTAGCCAGATCTTTATGTTTGGAATTGAGAGAGCTGTAAACGTGCCAACAAATTTTGTATGACGTCTTTTGTGTGTGTTGGAAAGATCGTATGTGCACGAAAGTGTTAGTTAGTCCCCCGTTATAAAATCCAACCTTTTCGATGCAAGTTCTTGGCTGATTTTGCCTCTGTTCTTCTGTAAGGTCAAAGTTCGCCCATTTGGATCAGCACCGCGCGAGAGATTGTAATCTGAGGTTGAATTATTGGCCTTGGACATCAAGATGTTTGATAAACTTGCAGTAACGTTCCCACTGCGTTGGGAGAAGTTAGAACGATGACGCAGAATAATGGGAGGATTTCTGGTCTCGAAATGAGGGACACTGCCAACCATCCCCTCTTCAAAATTTTCTGACCACGTGCTATCAGAACAGTAAGAGAGATAATATCGGATGTATTTATCCTTAACGCAGGGGGGGGGGGCGGGGGGGGGGGGGGGGGGGGGGGGGGGGGCCCGGGGGGGGGGGGGGGGGCAGCTCAGTGGACACCGTGGACGCAGTGGACATGCTGGACATGGTGGGTTTTGTGGGCACCGCAAAGCGAATGAAGAAAAAAGGAGGAGGGGGGGGGGGGGCTTCCATGCACAGCCCCCATGCCGCAACTGCAAACTCCGCGTTCCACGCTCTATTTTTCAACTGTCCACAGCGTCCACTGTGTCCACAGCGTCCACCCAGTCCACCTGCTACCGTCGGAGGCAGACGGACGAAGTGCATAAACGAGCCGATGTGTTGGCGTGACTACCGCGATGAACACTCGTTCACACGCGAGGTATTGGCGATTATTTGGATGCCCAATCCCCAAACGATGTCAAAGGAATCTTTAGTCTGGTTAATTATTCAGGACGATGGGATAGGCGGGCGGTTTCTACGTGCCGGAAGTTCTGTGCTACCAACAGATTGTCTTAACACAAACGGAACATTCCCAGCCTCCCGCCGCCACGAATAGCCGCTACTCCAAATCCATCACAAATTGCGCAATTGTTGCCCCGTTCGTGGACAGGCTCTATGTGCTCGATAACTCGGTTGACAACGCCGATGCCCAGCTGCTTTTTCGCGCCGTCGCCGGTTTTTTAGCAAAGCAATATGTTCCTGTAAATCCATGGGCGGAAGTTATCTACCAATCTGTCAACCGCAGATGACGTGATATGAAGAACAGGGTGAATGAGGAGGAGTGGAGTGGTGAGGTGGGTTAGGTTCAGGGGTGGAAATGGCGAGGGCACGGAAAGAGCAGTAACGTGACGGAGTATGCAAGTTGAAAAATGACTGGCACTTTATTCTCCCTTTATTCTCTTTGGGTTCAACCCAGATTCCGCTTTTGAGGCTGGCACGTTTTGCACAGTTTTTTGGACATCTGCGCATTGTGACTTTCCTCAAAATAACTTTGTTATTCCTTCGGAAAGTTCCAATGTGCGTCTGCTCCAAAGCCTTGCGCAATCGGCACCGCCCCTAAGCGGAATCTGGATTCAAAAACGGTCTTCGGATTAGAAACGCCACCCGATAGAAAGATTTAACTGGTTAACCAGTTTGCCCTCTTCCTTAAAATGGGTTTTTACTCCGCTGGTTCCGAGAAGACGGTAGCCGAAATCTGCGTAAAAACCTTCGGTGATATTCCATGTGGCACCAAGGGAGACGCCTCCAGTGACAGCCGCCCCAGACTTGGTGCTTTTTTCGTAGTAGCTGTAACCGTACCCGCTGGCAGTAGCTTCAAACGAGGAAATGAACGTCGTCACTCCCAGCGTGGCACCTGCGCGCAAGCGTAATCTGCCGTCGAGCAGTTGGTCGTATTCGTAACTCCATGTCGTCAAAATCGGCACGGCGATACGATCCATCTTAAACTCGTCGTATCCTGTATCAATCGAACCGGAATAAACTCCCAATTCGAATGCCCCGATGACTGAGCCACCGCCTACGGAGGCAACTTTAAAGCCGCCGCCGAGGAAGCCACCATATAGGTTTTCGGAGTAGCTTCCGCTTTCTCCTTTTTCTTTGAGTTCCGTCAAGAAGACCGAAGGGCCGAACCCAAAATAGGCGTTAAGGTCGTTATCCTTGTATTTCACGGAAGGTGCAGCATTCGGCGTCGCAGGAGGGGACTCCTGCGCCGACAAAAAGCCGCTGCTGGTTAGGAATGTTGCTGCCGCAGCAGCAACAAGAGTTTTTGAGAACTTCATGTGTATTTAGTATCTGGTTTGTTTGTTGTTAGTTTTTGCGCGTGCGCACAAAAAAGGTTTAGGTGCGACCGCCGTGCACAGAACTTGCTTCTGGCGTGGCGGCATGGCGGCGGAGATGGCGGGCATGGCGGCGGAGAGTGTGCATGTTGAAAGTTTCATTTCGGCTGAGTGACTGAGTTGTCGAATTGCGCGATTGCAGACGCGGTGTCTGAAAACGTGCGTAGTTGTGCCAATAGTCACAACCTTTGTCAACCGATTTTTTGTTATTCGAGCGGTATGAGTAGGGACACCGAACGTGAGCAGGTCATTGTCCGTCTGGTCGCATTGTTGAAGGCGCGGCGGGAGCAGTTGGGGCTGTCGCTCAATGAGACTGCATGGCGGGCGGGGTTGAACCACTCGATGGTATTGCGCGTGGAGCGGCGGGAGCGGACGCCGACGATTGACACGCTGCTGCGTCTGGCGGAGGCGTTGAACGTGAAGTTGTGGCTGCTGCTGTGCGACGAGCCGGAGTTGCTGCGCGAGCGAACGGGACTTGCTGAGCCGAAGTCGCCGACATCTGCGAAGCGCAAACCGAGGCGACCCAAGCAAGCAACCGTAGGCGGCGCAGTGCGGGGCAGCCTGCGGTCAGCGGCGGCTTTGGGCGGGAATTAGCCGGAGTTAAAAGCTCCGCGCCCGCCTTCGCTCTTCAACGTGTGGATGTCCTCACAGCCCTTTTACGGCGGCGACTACGGCTTCTTTGGTGATGCCGGTTTCGCGCAGGGCAATCGGGCCGGGGGCGCTTAGGCCAAAGGTGTCGTTGCCGATGACCTTGCCAGCTACGGGCGCGGGTGGCACCAAGCAACGTGCATTACAGACGTCGGCGCGGGCCGTATCATCAGGGCGACGGGCAATAGCGTAAGCGCGGACGCAATCACTCCTGCCAGTTTTCCACTTGCAGACCGGGCACCCGCAAAAACTCGGTGGTGTTCGCCGTGACAAACACCGCACCAACACTCAGGGCTTGCCCAGCAAGCAACACATCGTGAGGGCCGATAGGCAGGGCGTTGGGTTTGAGGTTGGCGAGAAAAGCGCGAATCCAACCCGCCTTGACTGCCGATTTCGCGTCAAACGAAAACACCACGGGAAACAACATCCGCAGGTCTTGTATGCGTCGGCGGAACGCAGGCACTTCGGGGCGCTTCTCCGCACCGTATTCCAGTTCTGCAAGGACAATTGTCGAAAAAAGGCATTGGCTGAGATGCGCTCCGACCCGCCGCCGCAACGGCAAATCCTCCGCCCGATTTCGCGTGTAGCGCGACCAAACATTGGTGTCGGGGAGATATTTCATCGGGATTTAACGGATGAGTTCTTCGGGCACTTCGCACTGCCCTCTGAAAAGTTTTGCCAACATGCGTTCTCGTTTGGCGACGAGCGCGGGGTCAATTAGCTCAAAGCCGTTGTTGGTTTGCTCAAACTGGTAGGTCTTGGGGCGTAACTTCACGCCGTGCGGCAGACGCACCAGTAGGTCGTCGCCGGAACGAAAAACTTCCGCTTGTAATGTCGTGCTCATGATGGGCGAAACTGTCCGGCACACGGCGGGAAGTCAACAGCGGTGCCGCAGGCACCCCACACCGCCCCCCCCCCTCCGCTCTCTTCCCCCCTCCCCCTCCTTCCGAAAAACGGCTTGCCTGCCTGCGCACGGGCACCAACGCTCTGCACCGCTTTAATCCTCTCCTTCACATGGAAACTCTCACTCTGAAAAAATCCATCGTCGAGCTAATCGGGACGTTCTTTCTCGTCTTGACTGTGCTCACTTCTGCCGTGCTCACGGGCCAACCGCTCGCGCCGCTTGCGATAGGCGCATCGCTTATGGTGATGATTTACGCAGGCGGGCACTTCTCGGGCGGCCACTATAATCCGGCGGTATCGCTGGGCGTGTGGCTGCGCGGGCGGCTGTCCACGCAGGAATTGCCGTTCTACATCGGCGCACAACTCTTCGGCGCGGTGCTGGCGTGGCTGGCGGCGACGTCCCTGCTTCCCGGCAAAACCGCCGCCGCTGTCGGCTCCCATCCGGGCGTGTTGCCCGTGGTGCTCGCCGAGTTCCTCTTCACCTTTGCGCTCGTCTATGTGGTGCTCAACGCTGCCACGGCGAAGCGCAACGCGGGCACGGGTTTTTACGGTCTCGCCATCGGCTTCACGGTCGTGACTGGTGCGGTCGCGGTGGGCGGCATCTCTGGCGGCGCGTTTAATCCGGCGGTGGCGTTTGGCGTGTCGCTCGTCACCAAAGGCGGCGTGTTGTGCTTCGAGACCATCTGGCAACATCTCGCAGGGCAAATCGCGGCGGCTGTCGCGGCGAGTGCGCTCTTCCGCTTCCTTTATCCCGAGGACAAATAACGCGGCTGGCATCTCCCCGACTGTGCGTCCTACGCTTTCCGTTTTGCGGAAAAAAAAGGGACCGGTGCCACCACGGCACCGGTCTTTCTTATCTGCCATGCTTTGCACCACTGGTGCGGGTAACCAGATTCGAACTGGTGTATCCACTTTGGAAGAGTGGTGTCCTACCACTGAACGATACCCGCAATACGTGCGAAAGCGGCTTGTATGGGAAACGCCGCCGATAGGTCAACCGGAAAAAATAAAGCGAGGGGTGGAGGACGGGTTTGAAACCACGGATGAACACGAATAGGCACGAATGATTCTCCCATCGCCCTCGCCCTCCCCTCCCCCGCCACGTCCTCTTCCCACTCATCGTCCCTTCCGCCAACTCTCACTTTCCCATTCGTGTCTATTCGTGTTCATCCGTGGTTTCAAACCCGTCCCCCTCCCGCTGTCCCCATTCCCGTTCCGCTTCGCCACGTCTTATTTTTTTGGGGTTCTATTTTCACCCTTTCGCGTTTAGCTCCGCGCCATGCTCATTGACGGAAACGCTATCGCCAAACAAGTCCTCGCCGAAGTCAAAGCCGGAGTCGCTGCGCTCGCGCCCGTCGTCCCGCATGTCGCCTTTGTGCGCGTGGGCGACGACCCAGCGTCAGTCTCCTACGTCGCCAAAAAACAAAAAGTTGCGGAGGAGGCTGGCATGAAGTCGTCGCTGCGGCTTTTCCCCGAAAACGTTTCGCGTGAGGAATTGTTTGCGCACCTCGACGCGCTCAACGCCGACCCGTCTGTCCACGGCATCCTTGTCCAAGCGCCGCTGCCCAAACACCTCGGCGAGACAGAAGTCTTCAACCGCATCTTGCCCGACAAAGACGTGGACGGCTTCACGACGCAAAACATCGGGCGGCTCGCGCAAGAGGCACCCGGCGCGTTTGCGGCCTGCACACCGGCGGGGATTGTCGAGCTGCTCCGGCGTTCCGGCCTTGTCGTCGCGGGGAAACACGCGGTCATCCTTGGCCGCAGCCTCATCGTCGGCAAACCTGCGGCACTGCTCCTGCTCGCCAAGGGGCTTGATGCGACGGTGACGGTTTGCCACTCGCGCACCCGCAACCTCGCCGAGATAACACGGCGGGCGGACATCCTCATCGCCGCCATCGGCAAGCCGCGCTTCGTCACCGCCGACATGGTGGCCGAGGGCGCGGTCGTCATAGACGTCGGCATCAACCGCATCCCCGACGCGACGAGAAAGAGCGGCAGTCGGCTCGTCGGCGACGTGGACTTCGAGGCCGTCGCGCCCAAGGCGTCGCTCATCACGCCCGTCCCCGGCGGCGTCGGGCCGATGACCGTCGCAATGCTTATGAAAAACACGCTCGCGGCGGCGCAGCGTTTGGCGAACGCTTGACTTCTCACCAGCACTCGCACACGCACGAACGCACACGCCCAAGCACGCACTCACGCACTCCGCACCCGCCATGCCCGACAACTCTGCCAGCCAATCTCCGCCGCCACCGCCGCCCGCCCCCTCTGAGCCGCCGCCGCTCCCGCCGCCCTTGGCCGACTTCGGGATCGCCGCAGTGGAGATTGGCGAGACCGCGCCGGAGCTGGTGCCCGCGCCAATCGGCTGGCGCATCCTCGCCTACCTCTGCGACATGCTACTCGGTGTCCTCGTCCTCTTCGTCGTCCTCCGCTGGGTAATCACCGAGAACTACGCAGAAGAATGGGAGACCTTGCGGGCATGGCTCGACGGCCTCCGCCGCGAATACGCCGCCGTCCTCAGCAATGTCCACACGCCGATACCGGACAGAATCAGCCGCTTTTCCGCCAAGGCAAATGCCATCCCCGAATCGGCAAGAGACTTGCTCCGCCTCATCGGCACGACGCAGACAATTTTCTTCTGGGCGTATTTTTTCACCACCGAGTATTTCGCAAAAGGTGCCTCCTTCGGAAAAAAAATCTTCAACCTGCGCGTCGCCAGCACCCGCGACTTCGACCGCCCGGGCATTCTCGACTCCTTTGTGCGCTCGGGCTGGAAGGCCCTCTTCTTCTGCTCGTCAAACGTGATATGCCTACTCATCGGCATCATTGACGCGCACATCCCGTTCTTCAGCGCCACGCGCCGCAGCCTCCACGACATGCTCACGCACACCGTCGTGCTCGACGCCACCCGCTCCCCCCTCGAACTCATCGAGGGAAAAAACCAACGCCGCCGCCGCAACGACAACGACGACAACGACCGCGACAACGACGCCTTTTAACCACACTCCGCGCCGCCAACTGCGCCCACGCCCACCACGCCAACGCCAACGCCGCCGCGCATCTCTTTTTTCTCTCACCCAAAACCGCCTAACACCCAACCGCCATGACCTCCGCCTCCGCAAACAACAACGCGAAAACCACGTTTCCCAAACAACCCGCCGCCGCCCGCCGCGCAGGCTTTGCCACCGCCGCTCTGCTGCTCACCGCCGCTGCCACGCCCGCCTTCGCGCAAAGCGACACACACCGCCACGGCATCGCGCCACTCACACCAGAGCAACAACGCGCCACCGCGCAGACCGCCGCCAACAACGCCGCCGCGACCGAGGCGGCAAACAAGCGTGCGACAGAAAGCGGGCGCAGCCACGGCATCGCGCCGCTCGCGCCCGAACAACAAAGCACCGCCGCCGCGTCGTCCGCCAGCACGTCGCCGAGCACACACCGTCACGGCATCGCGCCACTCACCCCCGAGCAACAACGCGCCACCGCGCAAGCCGACGCCGCCGCCGAGGCCAGCAAGCGTGTGCCGCCCGACAGGCACAGCCACGGCATCGCGCCGCTCACGCCCGAGCAGCAACGCGCCGACGAAGCGTATCGCAACCGCAAACCGCACTCCGGCGAAATCACATTTTCCGCGTTCCACGTTTTCGACACCGGCGCGAACATCAACAATTTCAAAGGCTGGGGCGGAGCACTCAACTTCTCGGTGTTGCCACCACGCAGCCAGACCCTGCCGAACAGCCTGCTCAAATTCGGTGCCGAAATATCCGGCTTCCGCGTCACTGCCAGCGGCGGGCGCGAGGCCGACGCCGGCGTGCTCTCCGTCGTCGGCGGCGCGAGTCATACCTTTGGCGATTTCTTGGAAGTCGGTGCCACGCTCGGCTTCGGGCTGGCGGGGACGTATTGCGAGACCCTCAAGAGCAACGGCCACCGCGACTACAACGGCAACATCAACTGGGCGATGCACGTCCGCCCCGAGCTTGCGTTCCACCTCACCCGCAACGTCGCGCTCACCGCCTCCTACCGCTTCGGCTTCATCACGCCCATCGTCCGCACCGAATACCGCTTCCTTTCCAAAAACGATTTGGAATACAAAACGATTGACATGACCACTCACGCCTTCGAGGCCGGAGTGCGCCTCCGGTTCTGAACACCGGAGCAAGCAGTGCGCGAAGCAAGCGGCGCGAAGTGCAGCGGGCACCGCAGTGTAGCACAGACTACCGAACCAAAGGCGACATCGGACATCCTGTCTGTGTCTGTGTCCGAAGCGTCACTGGGAGCGACGGCCACACAGACAAGATTGTCTGTGCCACACTCCACGCCGTCCGCCACGTCCCCGTCGTCCCCGTCGTCCCCGTCGTTATCAAAAAAAAGAAGAGCGGGCTGCCTACCCCTAAGCAGCCCGCCCTATTTTTGTCTATCTTATCTCGTTGTTATTACCCCATCTCCCATTAGGAGAAATCTCCTCCTCTCGGAGGAGACAGGAGCGACAATGAGGATTTCCCCGATTCGTGCAAGCGATTTCTGAAAATATTTTTTGCCAAAATCGCAACGCACTCAAAACAAACAAATTAAACCCTATTTTTTTTCAGACCAGCCCCGCAGTTTCGGGAAAATCGGCGAGCAAATTCATAATCTGCACCGCCTGACCGCCCGCGCCCTTCATCAAATTATCTATCGCCGAAGTCAGCACGAGGTTGCCCGTGCGCGGGTCGGACACCGCGCTGATGTCGGCGCGGTTCGTCCCCGATACGTATCCGGTTTCCGGATACGTCCCGCTGGGCAAGATGCCGACGAAGGGCTTGCCCGCGTAAGCCGCCTCCCAGACTCGATAGACCTGCTCCACGCTCACGCCGCGTGCGGGGACGGTGATGGTCGTCGAGATGCCGCGCTTCATCGGCGCGAGGTGCGGGTTGAACTGCACGACGACTGGCGCACCAGCGGCGGCGGAGAGCTGCTCCTCGATCTCCGAGAGATGGCGGTGGCGCGGGATGCCGTAGGCTTTCACGGACTCGTCGCGCTCGCAGTAGAGGTAGAGGATGTCGGCCTTCTTGCCCGCGCCGCTCACGCCGGAGTAGCTGTTGATGACGGTCGCGCCCGGGGCGGGTTTGAGCAGACCCGCGCGGAGCAGCGGTGTGAGCGCGATCTGAATGCTCGTCGGGTAGCAGCCCGGGCAAGCGATGAGCGGCGCGGATTTCCACGCGTCGTCTGTCGCGAGTTCGGGCAGCACGTATGGCGCGGCGGCGAGCAAATCGGGTGCGGGGTGTTCCGCCTCGTAGTATTCCTTGTAGAGCGCGGGCGAACCGAGACGGAAGTCGGCGGACAGGTCGAGCACACGCCGTCCTGCCGAAACGAACGCGCGGGCGTAGGTCGCGGCGACTCCGTGTGGCAGTGCCAAGAACCAGAACGCCACATCTTCGCGAGCGAGGCTCTCGGGGTCTGCGCCGACGAAGGCCAACTCCGGCGGGAGTGTCTCGCGGCATTGCGGGAACGCCTTGCGAAGCGATGTCCCTGCAAGGCTCCGCGACGCCGCGTGGCTGAGCGTGACAAACGGATGTCGCGCCAGCAGCCGGACGAGTTCCTCCCCCGTATATCCCGACGCCCCGACAATCCCCACCTTGGGCTTCGCCGTCGCACATGCGGTCTCACGTGTGGTCGCTTGCGCGGTTGTCGGCGCGGCTGGTTGCATGGTTGTCGGCACTCCTGTCTGTGTGGTTTCTTGTGCCGTTCCTTGTGCCGTTGGTTGTGAGTTTTCTTGTGTTGACATGTCTGCGAACATAGTCCCGCCATCACAACCCTCTCCCCTGTCCCCCGCAACGGATAACCCTGCCAACGCAAGCCACCTCTCCGCCCTTTTGATAACCCTGCCAACGCAAGGAGTCCTTTGCCGCTACGCAGGCACTCAAAACGGACCTGTCCCCCGCAACGGATAACCCCGCCAGCACCAGCCCCCCCCCGCCGCCCTTTTGATAACCCTGCCAACGCAAGGAGTCCTTTGCCGCTACGCGGGCACTCAAAACGGACCTGTCCCCCGCAACGGATAACCCCGCCAGCGCAAGCCACCCCTCCGCCCTTTTGATAACCCAGCCAACGCAAGGAGTCCTTTGTCGCTACGCAGGCACTCCAAACGGACCTGGCCCCCGGCACGGTAAGACCCGCCACCGCCAGCCCCCCCCCCTCCGCCCTTTTGATAACCCTGCCAACGCAAGGAGTCCTTTGCCGCTACGCAGGCACTCAAAACGGACCTGTCCCCCGTAACGGATAACCCCGCCAACGCAAGCCACCCCTCCGCCCTTTTGGAGTGCGGCGGCAGAGGGTGCGAAGTGATGACGTAACACCCGCCGACACCGCTTTCGACGCGGCAGAAAGACACCGGAAACCGTTGCAGTCTCGGTGTCTGCGAAAGCAGTGTCGCCGCTCGTGCCTCGCTCTGCCGCCGCACTTCAGAAGTGCAGCACTCCTTCGCGCCCGCCGTCGCTCGCGAGCCTCCGATGTTCGCCCCAAGAACCAGTAGCCCTTCCTCAAAACTTCACTCGATAGATTTTTTCGGCTTCGGTGGGGATGTCATATTCTACTGTGGCAGGCACACCGGGTTTGTTCAGTTTCGCCTTTCCGGAGATTACGGGCTTCAAGGCCGCAGGGAGTTTGAAAAAGGCGTTCGGGTTTGCGCCTTGCGCGAGTTTGGCTGCGACGGTGACTTTTGTGCCGTCTTCGGTGCATACGGAAATCTTTGCGCCAGCGGGCACACGCAGACGCAAGTTGCCACCGAGGAGCGATTTTATTTTTGCTGTTTGGGGCAGTTTGTTTTCCCACTCAACTTTCACCTCAAAACCGCCGCGTGCTCGCAGACCGGAGACGTTGCCTTTTGCCCAGACATCGGGCAGTGCGGGCAACAAATGCACGGCACCGTCGTGGCTTTGCAAAAGCATCTCGGCGATGCCCGCTGTGCAGCCAAAATTGCCGTCAATTTGGAACGGCGGGTTTGCGTTAAACATATTTGGATAAGTGCCGCCGCCGTTGTAACGGATACCGGAGCCGCTGGTGAGTTTTAGTTGTTCGGTGATGAGTTTGTGAGCACGGTTGCCGTCGAGGAAACGTGCCCAAAGGCAAACTTTCCAGCCCATTGACCAGCCAGTTGAGGGGTCACCGCGATAGTTTAGAGAAGTGCGGGCAGCGTCAAAAAGTTCGGGTGTGCGAACGGGCGAAATTTGCCAGCTTGGATAAACGCCGTAGAGATGCGAGACGTGGCGGTGTTTGTCTTTGGGATTGTCCCAGTCAAAGAACCATTCTTGTAATTGGCTATGCCGTCCTATTTGCATAGGAGCAAGGCGGCTGCGCGCCTTAGCGAGTGTCGCTGCAAGTTCGGTGTCTGTCCCCAAAACATTGGCCGCTGCGATAGTGTTGGAGAAAACTTCAAACGCCAGTTGCGTGTCCATTGTTGTCCCGTAGGTGACGGCAATTCCGCCGTGTGCGTTTTCGGGAGAAACAGAGGGAGCGACGACGAGCCATTTGTTCTTCGGTTCTTCGCAAAGAAAATCGAGCATAAACAGTGCCGCGCCTTTTAGAACGGGGTAGATTTCGGCGAGGTATTTTTTATCGCCGGAGAAAAGATAGCGTTCCCAGAGGTGTTGTGCGACCCACGCGCTTCCTGTTGGCCACATGCCGGAACCCGCACGGTCAACAGGGCCAGTGATACGCCAGATGTCGGTGTTGTGGTGGAGCACCCAACCGCGCGTGCCATACATTTTTTTAGCTGTCTCCGCGCCAGTGATAGAGAGTTCGCGCGCCATTTGTATGAACGGTTCGTGTGTCTCGGCGAGATTGGTTGTTTCCGCTGGCCAGTAATTCATTTCGACGTTGATATTGGTGGTGTATTTGCTGTCCCACGGTGGGCTGATATGGGGGTTCCAAATGCCTTGTAGGTTAGCGGGTTGTCCGCTGGGCTGAGAACTGCAAATCAACAAGTAACGACCAAAGTTAAAATAGAGTTCTGCGAGTTTCGGATCTTTGGTTTTGCTAAACTCTTTGATGCGCTGGTCGGTGGGCTTGCTATAGTCTTGGGAAGTCGGGCCGAGGTCTAATTTTACACGGGAAAAGAGAGATTTGTAGTATTGGGTATGTTCCACGAAGATTTTGTTTATGTCGTCGAAGTTTTTCCCTGCGGCGTCCAAGTATTGTTTTGCCTTGGCATCAGGGTCGCCGGAGATGTTATTGTAACTCTTAAAATTGCTGGCGATTGAAATAACGATGGCTACTCGTTCCGCGTCCGAAACGGTAAGTTTGTTGTCTTTGACAAAGATTTTCCCGCCGCCGGAGAGAACGACTTTTGCAAGAGTTGTGAACTTGACTTTACTCTCTAATCCCTCGAAGTCTGCAGGGGTGGCGCGGAGAACAAGTGTGTCGCCATTTTCGATAGTTATCTGGGAATTTTTATGCGGCGTAGCGAGTGTGGCGGTGAAGTTGACTTTCCCTCCTCTACTTCCGATATCGTGGACGATGACATTGTTTTTGAATGAGGCGAGGGTGATGTGATAATATTCGATTTCCCCTGTCTTATATGTGGAGAGTGCGAATGCGCCGCCGAGGGAAAGGCAACGGGCGTAATTGGTGACTTTTCCGTGGTCGGGAAAATCGAGGTAAAGGTCGCCGACGGGCTGGTAGCGCATCCCTTGATTGAAGAGCATTGTGCGTCCGTGCTGGGTGTTGACTTTGCGGGAGGCGAGGTCTTGTGCCTCGCGGTGTTTGTCGGCGAACAGCAACTTGCGCACTTTGGGCAGTGTTTCGAGGGCGGTTGGGCTGATGTTTTTGTTGGGCTGGCCGGTCCAGACCGTTTCCTCGTTGAGTTGGATGTGTTCGCGCACGGGATCGCCGAAGACCATTGCGCCGAGGCGTCCATTGCCGAGTGGCAGGGCTTCCTCCCACTTCTTGGCGGGCTTATCGTAGCTGAGCACTCCACCGGGGAGTCGGTGGTCTAAAAAGTCAGAGATGCCTGTGCGGTATGAATCTGCTGGCGCGGGTGTGGCGGCCAAGAGTGCGGCGGCGCAGCCAAGAGCAGCGGCAAGTTGTCTGGGAAAGTGTGTGAAATATAACATACGGGCGGCAATCAGCCCGCATTCCCTCCTCCCCGCAATCCGCAAAATTTTGGGGACAGGTCCGATTTTTATCTTGGGGACGGGTCATTTTTTTCTGGCGTTTTGCTGGATCTGGTGATTTTCTGGGTGGCTATGGCACGTAACAGAAGACTGAAAATCAAACCGGACGCGGCTGTTTATCACTGCATCTCACGCACGATAAACGGAGAAAAATTATTCGGTGACACCGAGAAGGAGGTCATGCGCAAGCAACTCCGCTGTGTCGCCGATTTCTGCGGAGTAACCGTGGTGACATTCGTTCTGATGTCTAACCACTTTCACGTCCTTGTCCATGTCCCCGAGCAGGGCGGGGAGGTCGCCGACACCGAACTGGTGCGCCGCTTCAAGGCACTCACGCCGACGCCAACGCTGGCGCAGG
>JAITPT010000072.1 GCA_031289285.1 Puniceicoccales bacterium | reverse complement strand
GGGCATCTGCACTTGTTGGCTTTGTTCGACGCACCAACAGGTGCGCCTTCACAAATCCACCAAGCGCATCTGCCCCAGCATCTTCTCGCAATACTTCCCCTCCAACTGCCGTTTTTAGGGTAACTGGTATTACTGGCTGGCTGGGCTGGCTGGTGAACGAACAGACTTGAGGGCGAGGCGGAAGCCGAGGTTGCTGCCGCAGCGGCTCGGCATGCCCCAGTAGCGGAAGGCGGCGCGGCAGAAGCGAGCTTGGTTGCTCCACGAGCCACCACGGTTGACGCTGTCGTCGCCCGTTTTTGCACCCTGCGGGTCGGTGACGTTGCTGCTGGGATAGCTGCCATACCAGTCACTGCACCATTCCCAGACGTTGCCGTGCATGTCGAAGAAGCCCCACGCATTGGGGCGCTTCGTCGCCACATCGTGGGTTTCGCCTCCGCTGTTTTTGTCGAACCAACCCATGTCTTCTAATTTGCCTGTGCCCGCATAATCACTGGTGCTTCCGGCGCGGCAGACGTATTCCCATTCCGCCTCGGTCGGCAAGACGTATTCGCAGCCAGCGGGCAAACGATTGGTGGCGCGTTCGCGCTCAGTTAATTTTTTGCAAAAGGCGACGGCGTCCTCCCACGAAATGTTTTCCACAGGGCGGTTCGCACCCCTGTTTTTGAAGCGCGACGGATTGTTGCCCATGACCGCCTCCCACTGCGCTTGCGTGACTGCCGTTTTGCCAAGCCAGAAGGGTTGGCTTAGGGTGACTTTGTGAACAGGCTTCTCCACTGCAAAAGCGTAGCTATTGTCATTCCCCATTTGAAAAGAGCCAGAGGCGACGGGCAAAAGTTCAAGAGAGACTTTGTCGGAGAGAGCGATTGTATAAGTTCCGTGGCGGGAGTTAGAAAGTCGCGGCGGCGGCGGTCTCTGTGGTGTCTGTGGCTTGGCGGTTGATGTCGTTGCGCTTGCCGAGGTGTCCGCCGCCGATGCGGAGGGAAATTTCGTTGCAGTTTTTTTCCGCTCGATTGCTTGTCGGATTTTCTCGGTGCGGCTGTTGCGGACGGCTTCGAGTGCGGCGTCGCCACGGCGGTTTTGGATTAAGAAATTATCTATGTGGCCGATGATGTTGTCATGTGCGCCAGCCTTATAGCAACTGACGACTGGAAAGAGTTTTTCACGTTTTTGCGGGTCGTCTGTGTCGGCGCGCTTTTCGGTTTGGATAGCGTTCACTATTTGCGCTAAACAGCCCGTTTCTTGAATGGCTATGTGGAGGTGCGGAAGCACTTCGGAAAGGGCACGGTCAAGGTCGTTTTGCCAACGGTTTTTGAGTGCGTCGGCGTAACTGTCGGCTTGCGAAAAGAGAATGTAGGTTGTTATTCCCGCCGCTCGAAACTTACGTAGAGCGCAGGCGGGCGCGAAGGCGGCGTCGAGGCGAGCGCGGTTTTTTCCGAGGACATTGGCAATTTCTATAGCGGGGCCGAGATTGAAAAGGAGGAGAATTAAATCGCTCTCGAAAATGGCTTGCTTGAGTTCGAGTTGGGGCAAGTCGAGTTCGTCTTCATTTTCGCTCTCGAAGATGTCGCGGAATGTTTGCCCGGCGCAATCATACGTGTGGAGGTTGTGCGGCGTCTGAGCGGAGTCGTGCCAAATCCAGCGAAGGTCTTTGCGCACACCCGCAGCGGTGGACGCTGGCCATTCGCCGATTTCGAGTTGCTCCATAATCGAGAGGGTGTAGTTCTTGGTTGGCTTGTCCGCATGTTTTATGCGTGGGTAGCGCGTCTCCATAGATAAGGAGTGCGCAAGCGTAGCGAGAAACACCGTTTTGCCGGCACTCTCGGTGCCAAGGATACTGACTTTAAGAGACATGCGTGTTAAGAGTGTGAGTGTATTAGGAGTGTTGGTTATGAAAAGAGAAAAATGATGTGGAGGGAGAAAAATTGGTTGTTGGAGCAGCTGACGTTTTTATTTTTTTCTTGCGTCGCGTCGCGTTTTTGCGCTTCAAGTTTTTCTTGCTTTGTCTTGCGTTGCTGTTCGGAGGAGTATTGTCTCCATCCGTAGAACGCTATGGCGGCGATTATGGCTATAACAATTAACATGCAGATTTTTTTGAAATAATTTGGCTGTGGAGTTGGGCAGGGAGGCGGTGGTTGGGGCTTTATCGGCGGCGGCAGTTTCGGCTTCCGTTTTTTTAGGGCGGCTAAGGTGTTGCCGACGCTTTCTATGATTGCTTCGAGTGCCTCGCCAGTTTGTTTTGTTTTTGCGGGGAGACGATTTCTGTGAATGGGGTCGGAGGGGGCGTTGACGGTTTTGACTGTGCTGCTCCATGTGGAGAGTGCGCCAGTTTCTTGTATAGCGGTGTAGATTTTGCCGCAGACTTCTTTTAGTGCGGCGAAGGCGTCGCCGTCCCAGTGGGTTTGGATGGCGTCGTGGTAACGGTCTTCTTGCGTGAAGATGACATACGCAGTAATTCCCTTGGCGCGTAGTTGGCGGATGGCATTGGCAGGTGCTTCTTCTATTTCGAGACGACGGCGCAGTGTCGCGACTCGTTCCCCTTTTTTGTTAATTGTGAACGGTTTCCATGCGCGTTTTGCTGTATCGTATAAATCGAGTGCGGTTTGGAAGTTAACCAAAAGCAAGACAAGATCGCAGTCGAATATCTTCGCCTTGAGTTGTTTTTGGTGTGGAGAGAGTGAGGCGTCGGCATTTTGTGTGGCGGCGTCATCTTCAAAAATGGCGGCGAAGTCTTCGCCAGCGCAATCGAAGGTGAGAAATTGGTGAGCGTCTATTTCCGAGAGACCCGGCGCGTCATGCCAGAGCCATGTAAAGTTTTTGAGTTGGCCGGTATGCGTCGGGTCAGGCCATTCGCCGTTTTCGAGTTGGTCAACGATGTCCGCCACAAACCCGTAGGCGGATTTCTGCATCGAGGTGATGCGAGGAAATTGGAGGCGCGTAGAGAGCACGTGCGAGAGGACGGCAAGAAACACAGTTTTGCCAGCAGCAGGTGTGCCAAGAATGCAGAAGCGGAGAGAAGGCATTGTGGAGGAAAACGGAAGGAGCGGGAGCGTTAAGATTTGGACGGCGGCGGGTTTTTGACGGCGGGGGTAACAGGGGCGTTTTTGTCGTCATTTAGTGACTTGATAAAGAGCGTTCCGCCGATGGCGATAGAGAGACCGAGGAGGAGACCGACGAGGAAGCCGATAGCGTAGGGAAGCGGCTCTCTGAGAGCGGCGGCTTTGATGCGGGCTTTCTCACTGAGTTCTTCGATTTTTTCGTCGGCTTCTTTTAGCGCGGCAGATAGTTTTTCTCTCTCGTCTTCAGCTGTGCATTCACTGGGCTTCGGGAGACCTTTGCAAATTCTTTTAACATCTCCTTCGCGACACGCTTTTGCAATTGCGTTTCTTGCGTCTTTGATACGGCGGGCGCAGTCGGCAGCGGCGGCTTTTGCGGCAATATCGTCTCTGCGGGCGCGAACTTCGCTTTCGACATCGGCGCGTTCGTCGTCTTTTAGCGATTGCAGGATTTGGGAAATAGCCTCGGTGGTTTCGGCGGTTTTGAGTTTTTCTTTGGCGGCTTCGATGCGTTCGGCGCGTTGGCGTAGGCGTTCGTTTTCGGCGCGTCGTGCGAGCACGGGCGACTCCAACAACGGTAGCGATTGGAGCGACGTAAATTTGCCGCCGACTGTGCTAAAGAGTAGATAGCCCTGCCCCGCTCGGCGGGCACTTGTTGACCACGCTGCCCAGAGTGCTTGGACGTCGTTTAGAGAGTTGGGAAAAATGGTGACTTCGCCAGCGTCAAGTTGCGCAGGGAAGTTTTCGTATTCGCCGTGGTTGGCGTCGAGGACGTCGGAGAAATCCGGCGGAAGTTTGTTGTCCGCGCCGTCGCGGACAAGCGGCGGCGTCCAATGTGCAGGTTTTATTGGGGATGCGGCTTGTGTGTTACGCGGTGCTTTGTAGCGCACGGTCGGCACCACGGGTGGCAGAGGCACGGGGGCATTGTTTGGGGGTGCTGGCCATGCGGGGTCGTGGAGCCAGCTGGGAATGTCCACCGCGCTGGCGGCAGTAGCGGCGGCGGCATTTTCGCGCCAGAGAAAGAGTGTCCAGCGCTGCGGGCGGTCGTGCCCATCGCGCCCGCCGTTGTGCGCACGGGCGAGAAAAAGCGTGTCGCCAACGAGCAATAATCCCGCAAGGAAGTCGGTGTCGCGCCAAGAGTTAATGGTATTTAGTGCGGTCTCGAAGTTTTGAGTGAATTGCGCATAGATTTCGCGCGAGGGCGCGTCTTCCGGCGTCAATTGCCGTTGCCAGTAACCCGATTTGTAATCGGGATAGGTGGCCTTGTTTGCTTGGTCATAGATGTTGAACATAGTGATAGAAAAAGAGTGAAGTTAAGAAAAGTTAGTAGAGAGTTAGTAGAGAGTTGGTGAAGAGTTAAGAGAAGGTTTTTAGCCACAAAAGAGCACAAAAGAATTTTTGGAGAGAGAGTGGGGAAAATAGTTGGTGAGTGAAGTGGTTGGCGTTATTAGCGGGATGGAGAAGGAACTGGCTTGAGGGCGAGGCGGAAGCCGAGGTTGCTGCTGCGGTAGCTCGACACGTTCCAGCGGCGGAGAGCGGCGCGGCAGTTGCGAGCGACGTTGCTCCACGAGCCGCCACGGAGGACGCGGGAAGCGCCCGTTTCAGTCCCCTGCGGGTCGGTAACACTGCCGTTGGGATAATCGCCATCCTTGTCGCTACACCATTCATAAACGTTGCCGTGCATGTCGTAAAAACCCCACTGATTCGGTTGCTTTCCGCCAACTTCGTGATGCCCGCGTGTCCAACTTTCGCCGAACCAACCCATATCTTCTAATTTGCCAGTGCCCGCATAATCGCCGATGCTGCCTGCACGACATGCGTATTCCCATTCCGCTTCGCTCGGCAAGGCATATTCGTAGCCAGCAGGCAAACGATTGGCGGCGCGTTCGCGCTCCGTTAGTTTCTTGCAAAATTCAGTAACATTAATCCACGAAACTTGTTCCACGGGATGGTTCTCGCCGTTGTCTTGGAAGCGTGACGGTTTGTCGCCCATAATTGCCTGCCATTGCGCTTGAGTCACTTCCGTTTTACCAAGCCAGAATGGCTTGCTGATGATGACTTCGTGAACGGGTTTTTCGTCGAGAAAAGCATTGTTGTCGTCGCTGCCCATCTTAAAAGAGCCAGCGGGAACTGACAGGAGTTCAAGCGAAACGCTGTCGGAGAGAGCGACGGAGTGTGGCGAGTTTCCTTTCAGAGCAACCCGATTTTCCAGCTGTATAAAAATTTCTTTATCTATCGGTATTAGGTCGAGACCCAACGCGGCACTCTTTTCGTTAACAAGGGATTGTGCGATACGGACGTTCTCGTTGGCGGTTCTGTAGGCGAGGCGAATGTTGTCTATTTCTTTCTTGGAGGGCATTTGTCCGTCGGTGCGTTTGAAGGAGTCTTCATTGCGGTCAAGGGTTTGTTTAGCGAGTTGTCTTTCGGCTTGGGCAATGCGGAGTTTTGCTTTTGCTTGTTCAAGTGCTGCTTCGTTCGTTTTTTTATCTATTTCGGCTTGTTCTTTCCGCGCCTTTTCACGTATTTCGTATTCTGCGAATGCGCATCGTGCGCCGAAGATTAGGGCGGTGACGAGGATGGCGAAGATTAGTAGGTTTCTTATTATTTTGAGAGTTTTTTGGCGGACTTCGCGACGGCGGATTTCGTCTTCTTGTTGCTCGGCGAGTTCTACGGCGGCGCGTTCGCGTTGTTTCTCCTGCTGGAAGAAGAATTCGATGTTGCCGATGATTTCCTCCAGCCCTTGGGGTTTGTGGACTTGTTTTTTGGGGAGTTGTTTTCCGTCGCGCAGTTCGGTTTCCATAACGTTCACGACGCCGAGTTGTGCGCCTGTTTGTTGCATTGCGAAAAAGACTTCTGGTAGAACGTCGCCGAGTGCTTTGGAATAGTCGCCGCCCCACTCTGCGGCAACACGTTCGCGGTAGAGGTCGGCTTGTGTTAGAATGAGTTCGACGATAACGCCTTTTGCGCAGAGTTGGCGAATGGCAGCGGCGTTTGCAAAAGAGATTTTGCGACGGTCAGCATTTTTGCCGAGAGCGTTGTAGCAATCTAACGCTTCTTGGAAGTTGAGCAGAAGCAAGACGAGTTTGCTGGAGAAAAACTCTTCTTTGAGCTTTTGCTGGGTGTCCGACAGCGGCGCATCCACCGTCTCAAAGATGTCGGAGAAATCTTGCCCCGCGCAGTCGAAGGAGCGGAACTCGTGCGTGTCGCCGTCTTTGTCGTGCCATTTCCAAAGAAGGGTTTTGAGTTTGGCGACAGCGGTAGAAGGCGGTTTTTCGCCAAGTTCAATAGCGTCTATGACATGCTCAGCGTAATCACCCGCCTCCTTGTCGGCAGTAATGCGCGGGTAGGACTTCGCGTTAAAGAGGATATGCGCAAGCGAGGAAATAAAGAGCGTTTTGCCCGCGCTGGAGTTTCCGGCTATACTGATGCGTTGGGAAGACATTGTGGTGTGCTGTTAGTGAGTGGTGAGTGGTGTGGTGAGGTGAGTGTGTTGGAAGTTGAGAGTGGTCGTGATGGACTTGATAGTGGGGCTTTTTAGCGGGGAGAGGGAGCGCATTTTTATGGTTTTTGTGAAGTTGGGATTAGGGCGAGGCGGAAGCCGCGTTCGCCACTTCGTTCGTTTTTATTTATGGCGCGGCGCACGATGGTGCTGCCGCCAACGGATTTGTCGTTAATTGCGGCTCCTTTGGCAACTTTGATGCCCGGGCCGAGAATTTGCAGGGGGCGACCTTCGTGTGGAGTTTCAAACCCTACAAACATATCTATGCACATCTCGGAAACGTTTCCACGCATATCATAGAAACCCCATTTATTGGGTGTTTTTTCGCCGACATTGTGCGTCGTGCCGTCGGCATTTTCGGCAGTCCAGCAGTCCTCTCCACCTGCGATAGCAGCGTATTCCCACTGGTCCTCCAATGGGAGCGCGTAGTGATAGTTTTTTGGCGGGAGTGCGGCAGGGAGTTTGTTCACGCGGTCGCAAAACTCATTTGCCTCGTCCCAAGTAATGTTTTCGACAGGGAGTTTTTGACCTTTGTTTTTCGAGGGATTGTTTTCCTCGCCCATGACAACTTTCCATTGCTCCTGCGTGACTTCACATTTTCCCAGCCAAAACGGATGCGCGATAGAAATTGTCCCCTGTCGCTCGCCATTTTGTCGTGGAAATGAACCGTACTGAACTGGAACCAGTTCGAGAACAACGTTTTGCGCGAGCACAAGTTTTCGGTGTTCTAAGCGCGGAGAGACAATGAAGTGGGAGGCGGAGGAGGAACCGGCGGGTTTCGTTGGCAATCGCGCCGCAATCCAGAGTGCGAGCAGCCCGCCGAGGAAAGCGGCGAGGAGAGAGATGTTTAGGCGTGCGGTGCCTATCACTGACTCGTTTTCGATAGCAGAAGGAGCGGCAGAAGTCGAAGAGGATGGATTTGTGGCAGTGAACTCTTCGTAGTTTTCTACAATCTTTTTGACGAGTTCGAGTTTTGCAATTCCGGCTTTCAAATAGTCCGTTTTTAGTTTTTCAAAGTCGGGGTCGGCGGCGGTGCTGTTGCGAAGTTTTTCACGAGCGGAATTGATGGCGGTAGCAGTGGCAACACAATCGTTTCGTAAAATGCGAGTGGCTGGGTCGTCGCGCAAAAGGTAGGTGCGGACTTGAGGTGTGAGGAACGCGAGTGCCGCCCGTTCGCGTTGCGCGGCGGCGAGGGCGTCGGCGTTACCGGAGAGACGTGGATAAAAAGTCCAAGCAAGCGCAAACGCAAGGATAGCGGCGAGGACGGCGGCGGCAAGTAAAAAGGAGAGTTTTTTCATGGTGAAAAGGCGTGGCGATGGTTGGGGTGATTTTTATTTTAGGAAGGCATCGGCTTCGGCGGTGATTTGTGGATTTTCTTTGACGATGGCGGCAGCTTCAGCGGCGGTGCTTATCGTGTT
>JAITPT010000326.1 GCA_031289285.1 Puniceicoccales bacterium | reverse complement strand
ATAGACCTGAACCCTGTCCGCGCTGGTCTCGTGGAGGACCCGAAGGACTACCGCTTCTGCGGTTACGGCGAAGCTGTCGCGACTGGCGGAAAAATCCTGAAGGGCCTGCGCTACGCGCTTGGCATCGGTGCGACAAACCGCACGGACGCCGAGATGCTCGAATACTACCGGCTGAAGTTATTTGGCAAAGGTGTTCTTGCGAAACACGGCGACAGCAAAGCGGCGCGCATTTCGGAAGACTCGCTGCGTCAAGTCGAATCAGAGGGCGGCAAGATTTCGCTTTCGGAGCGGTTTTTGACGCATGTTTCGATGTTCACGAAGGGTGCAGTGATAGGCAGCAAATCGTTTGTTGAGGAAAATCTTCGTCGTTACAGCGTCCTCACTGGCAAACGCCACCACTGCCAAGCTCGTCCGTTTTCGGACGACACGACCGCCGACTGGGAGTCCCTTTACGCCCTTCGCGGAGACGCAGCGATGTAACGCAGGAGTAGCGTGTGCAGGATGAGCTATCACCACACTTATAAAAATCTTTGTCAGAAGAGTAGCAGTTCCTGACGGACCATCCTCCATGAACAGAGTCAAATAAAAAAATGGCTGCCTGTTTTTGCTGTTTGCAACCGCTAAAAGCACCATCCCGCAAAATCGTCGTTTTGGACAACAGAACGACGCAGAGATCCCTGCCCACGCCTCGCAGAGACGCGACTATCACTGTGGGTGAATGCAGCATAAATGTGTAGAGGAGGATGTGGCATAGAGCGATTTTACCGATTTAAAGCTATTTTGCTATGAGCAAGTCAAGTAGAAAAAATGGCTGCCATTAAATTTTATATTGCAAAGACGCTATTCGAGATTTTCTTACTTTTCTGATGTCTGTTTCTAATGTTCCGGTGCTTGCGCTGCGCGAAATTACCTTTGGATGGCACGGTATGACCGCGCCGCTGTTTCAAAATCTTACTGTTCAGTTTCCGACAGGGTGGACAGGGGTGGCAGGTGCGAACGGCGCGGGGAAAACCACTTTGCTCAAAATTGCTACGGGCCTGCTCGCCCCCTCTGCTGGAAATGTTGTCAGGCGCGGCGATGCACTCTATGTCGCCCAACGCACCGACACGCCGCCCGAAAATTGGGCGGAGTTTTTTTGGTCGCCCGACTCCGCCGCGCTCAAATCTCGCTTGCGCATGGGCGAGGATTGGGACACCCCGGAGCGTTGGCAGACACTCAGCCACGGCGAGCGCAAACGCGCCCAAATCGCTGTTGCCATTTGGCTTCAGCCCAGCTTGCTCGCCCTCGACGAGCCGACCAACCACATTGACGCCGACGCGCGGGCACTACTCCTGCCCGTGTTGCGCGATTTTTCGGGAACAGGTCTGCTCGTCAGTCACGACCGCGAACTGCTCGACACGCTTTGTCGCCAATGTCTGCTGATAGATCCGCCGTCCGCTGTGCTGCGTCCTGGTGGCATCACCGACGCGCTTGCGCAACAAGACTCCGAAGAACGCAGTGCGCAGCACGAGAGCGATGTCTTGCGTCGGGCCTCTTCGCGTCTTCGCTCCGAGGCGCAGGAGCGGCGGACGCTTGGCGAACAAAAAGCCGCTGCCATGCGCGGTTCACACCAGCGAAAAAACCCGAAGCACGACCCCGACGGGCGCGAAAAACGCAACCTTGCAAAACTCACTAACAAAGACGCATGGGCGGGAAAACAAGCGGGGCAACTCTACAAACGCGCTGGAAAACTCGAAGCCACCAAATCCGCTCTCAGTGTCAAAAAGCGTTACGAAACAGGAATTTGGGTAGAAGGTGCCTCCTTTCTTCCACGTGATTTCTTACTGCGCCTTCCCGCTGGAGAATTGCCGCTTGGCGACAGCGGGCGCGTCTTGCGTTTCCCCGAACTCGCCTTGCGCGGCAACGACCGTATCGCGCTCACGGGTGCCAACGGTCTCGGCAAAAGCACCTTGTTGACGCACCTTCTTTCGCGTCTCGAACTCGCACCGGAACACCTTGTTCGCGTCCCGCAGGAAATCTCTGCAGAGGAGTCGCGGGCACTTCTTGACGACATCCGAAAGTTGCCGGAAACGGAACGCGGGCGTGTGATGACGGCGGTAAGCCGCCTCGGTTCGCGTCCGGGTCGTTTGCTGGAAAGCGAATTGCCAAGCCCGGGAGAGGTGCGCAAAATTTTGCTCGCACTGGGCATCGTGCGCGGTCCGCATTTAATTGTGATGGACGAACCGACAAACCATCTGGATTTACCGGGCATCTTGTGTTTAGAAGACGCTTTAGTAGAGTGCCCCTGTGCAATGTTACTTGTGAGTCACGACCGCCCTTTTTTAGAGAAAATCACTCGCTCCGAATGGCATCTTTTCGCAGAAAACGACGGCAGTTCGCGCCTAAAAATAATCTAAAAACAGAGCGGGCGCGGAACATTTTCTGCTCTATAAAGTCTCGCCGCCATGTCTCGCCTTTTGCTTAAACCTAAAAACGGCAGTTGAATCGGGTCATCTTCCCCTCCAACTGCCGTTTTTAGGTTTAAGTGCTCACAACACAAACCTCTCACACTTACCAAAAAAAGGTTCCTCGCTATTTTGAGTGGTAGCACTGGTGCAGTAGCCCGCTCTATAATCCTGCTGTGTGCGGAGCGAGAGTCTGACGAACGCAAGTTGCTTTGATGTCAAGCGAAAAAAATGGCTGCCTTTTTATTCCTCACACTTACCAAAAAAAAGGTTCCTCGCTATTTTGAGTGGGAGCACTGGTGCAGTAGCCCGCTCCATAATCCTGCAGTGGGCGGAGCGAGAGTCTAACGAACGCGAGTTGCTTTGAAGTCAAGCGAAAAAAATGGCTGCCTTTTTATTCCTCACACTTACCAAAAAAAAGGTTCCTCGCTATTTTGAGTGGGAGCACTGGTGCAGCAGCCCGCTCTATAATCCTGCTGTGTGCGGAGCGAGAGTCTGACGAACGCAAGTTGCTTTGAAGTCAAGCGAAAAAATGGCTGCCTTTTTATTCGAGTGCGACAAATGACCAAAATGTCTGCTGCGTCGTAAGTGCATGATTTTCCGAGTGTTTGTGAGGCAAAATCGGACTCCCTCCGAAAAGTTGCCAGAATAATAATCCTAAAAACGGCAGTTGAGTCGGGTCGTCTTGCGGAAGCTGTTATGGCATCTGCACTTGTTGCCTTTGTTCGACGCACCCACAGGTGCGCCTTCGCAAATCCATCAAGCGCATCTGCCACAACATCTTCTCGCAATACTTCCCCTCCAACTGCCGTTTTTAGGATAATGCGGGCGTTTTTAGGTTTAACCCCTGCCGTATGGTATGTTCCAACGACAGCGCGACTTCAAACCCCAGCGGGGCTTGAAGTCACAATGTCGTTAGAAAATACCATACGGTTTGCGGCTCAGAGTGTCAGCACGTAGAGGGCGAGGGCGTCAATTTCCTCTTTGGTGAGCTTTTGCGTGGAGCCGTGTGCATCGGTTTTGTTGTGCGTGGTGAGAACGTCGCGGATTGTCACCGCACGTCCGTCGTAAAGATAGGGGGCGGTGCGCCAGATTTCGCACAAAGTCGGCGTGTCAAACTTGCGTCCTTTGTCGTCTTCGATGCCAGTGCCGACATCGTGCATTTCGCGGTCGGTGAGCAGAGGGCCGGAGTGGCAATCGGCGCAGCCAGCACTCTCAAAGAGTTTTTTGCCTTTGCCGGTCGGGTCTTTGGCGCGGTATTCAGCGAGGAAAGGACTTTCGAGCGGACGGAGCGATTTGAGGTAGGCGTCAATGTCGGCGGCAAAACTTTCGGGCTGGCGCGTTTCGAGGGTGTGCAAAATGCCACGGCGGACGGCGAGTTCAGCGTCTTTGCGAATGCCCGTTATCATGCACGGCGGAGTGACGTGCGCGAAAAGCATACTTTTTGTGTTTTTGGGATTACCGAGACCGTCGTTTTGTTGGTCCCAGTTGAGACCGTCGGCGCGCCCGTCGTCGGGGTGGCAGGAGACGCAGCTTTGCCATTGTTGGTAGCAGACGGAGGCGTCGCCGAAGTTCAGTTCGCCACGGCGGACGGCGTCGGGCGCGGGTTCTGTGCCGATGACAATTGGCGTGATGGCGACCCTCGGGTTGCGCCCGCCCGTGAACGCGACTTTTTCCAACGCGGTGGCAAAGCGGCTGCTGACGAGCACGGTGCCGGCGGCGGGTGCCTCGTCGGTGCTGCCTTCGGGGGCGGAGTCTTCGAGGATGACGACCGAGCGCGGCGAGCGGCCTTTGAGCGGGATGCGTTTTTTGAACGGTGCGGTGAAAGAGAGCGAGTAGCTGAGGTCGAATTTTTCCTTGACGTAGGGGATTTTGGCCTTGCCCGCGAAAAAGTCGTTTAGGAGGGCGGTCATGCGGCCAAGCTCGAGGGTGAGCAACTCGTGTGTGCCTGCGAGGGCGATGTAGAGTTTGCGGCCTTTGTCACCGAGGGCGATACCGGCGGGGTTGGCGGCACCGTTGTCGGGGTCGTCGAGGAGAACGGTGGCGAAGATGGTAGCTTTTTCGATGTCAATGATGCACAGGGCGGCGGTGTTCACCCAGCCGCGAGTGAGCTGTGTGACGGGCACGCCAAAACGCGAGAGGATGTGGACGCCGTAGAGGAACTTGCCGTCGGGCGAGACGGCGAGGCCGTGCAGAGATTGCGAACCGGTCTCCAAAACGACGGTGGCGCGGACGGCGCGTTTGGCGGTGTCTATGAGCGTGACGGCGCTGGCGATGGCGGGGTCGGTGGCGGCTTGGGCGGGGAGATAGTTGCCGACGGCGAGTGTTTTGCCGTCGGGCGTGAGGCAGAGGTGGCGCGGCTCACGCACGACGGGGATGCTGGCGACGGCCTTCCCCTGCGCGAGGTCATAGACGGCGACGGCGGTGTCATGGCGGTTGGCGACGTAGAGCGTTTTTCCGTCGGGCGAGAGCGCGAGGCCGAAAGGCGTGTGGCCAGCGGCGAGGGCGGCTTTGCGTTTGGCAGTCGTGGTGTCGAAAATTTCGACTTGACCGCGAGCGTTGCCGACACTCACGAAGAGCGTCTTGCCATCGGGCGAGAGCAGGAGGTCGTTGGGATTGGCGGCGAGCGCGAGCCGCGTGACCGTGCCAGTTTTGAGGTCGGTGACGGCGACGCTTTTTGCCGTAGTAAGTGCCGTGTAGGCGATTTGGCGGGCGGCGTCCACCGAGATTGCTTCGGGCGAGAGATACGGTGCCTTGGCGTCGGCGGCGTGGATTGGTGCGGTGGTCATTGCAGCGGCGAATGCGAATAAAGAAAACGCACGCGCCGCCAGCTTGTGTGCGAATGTAGGCAAGAGAAGCATGGCAGCTAATATCAGCGCGGCGGGGAAAATGTTCCGTCGGGCGGCGGCGTGGACGGCGTTGGGCGGGGGGGGGCACGGCGTTGGGCGGCGGGTGGTGTTGTCCGCGCTTGCCAGTTTCGCGCCGTCGGTTTTTGTTGGCGTCTGTTATGAGCCGCCGCGTCAACCCATCCATTATCGGTGCTTTCGTTCTCGGGGCGATTGCGCTCCTCGTTGTCGCCATCGGGCTTTTTGGCTCCGGCAGATTTGAGTCGCCGAAACCGCGTTTCATTTGCTTTTTCGATGACTCGGTGAACGGTCTCAACATCGGTTCGCCCGTGAAGTTTAAGGGCGTCACCGTTGGCAAAGTTACCAAGGTTTTGTTGCGTGCGGAGACGCAGCGCGAGGACGACAACGCGGTGCCGGTCATCGTCGAAATTGACGAGAAGCTGCTTTCGGCGCGTGGGGTCAACCGCCAGCTCGAAATGTTTGCGGACAACGAGATTGCCCGCCAGCGCGGTCTGCGAGCGCGGCTTCAGCAGCAATCGCTCATCACGGGGATGCTCTTTGTCGAGATGGATTTTTACCCGGGCACGACGGCTCGCCTGCACAAGAAAGACCCTACGCGGGGTTTGCGCGAAATCCCGACGCTCAACTCAAACTTCGGCGAGTTGGTGAAGTTGGTGACGGCGACGCTTGAGCAGGTTTCGCAAATCAATTTCAGTGCCACGGCGTCGAAGGTTGACCGCATTCTTGCGCAGGTGGAGACGGGTGTTGGCGTGTTTGATTTCAAAGGAATTAACCAAGGAGTGCTCGATGTGGTGGCGTCGGCAAACGGCTTGCTCAACGACAAGGAGGTGCGGCGTGTGCCCGGCTCGCTCAACGAGACTTTGGCGTCGGTGCGGTCGTTCACGCAAAAGCTCGAAGGCCACGCCGACCCGCTCGCCGACGAGGCCCGCAAGACGGCGACAGAGGTGCGCAACACGCTCGCGCAAATCAACCGTGCCGCCGAAAATCTGCGTCTTCTCGCGCAGCCGGAAACGGGAATTCGCGCCTCGCTTGATGAGACTTTGCGCCAAATCGCCGACGCCGCTTATGCGGTGCGTTCGCTGGCGAACTACTTGGAGCGGCGCCCCAACACGCTCATTTTGGGCAAGCCCGACGCCCCACCACGTGTGGAAAAATAGAGCGGTGCGAGGGGACCATCGGCAGCGGTGTCTTCAGCAGAAGTGCCGTTGAGCGTCTTGCAAATCTCGCAGCGGTGGCCGTCGCAGCCTCGTGCGGTGCAGGCTTCGCGCCCGTAAAAAATAAAACGCAGGTGCAGCTTGTTCCAGTCGGCTTCGGGGAAAAGCGATTTCAAATCGCGCTCCGTTTGCACCACGTTTTTGCCGCTACTCAGACGCCAACGCGCCGCCAAGCGGTGTATGTGCGTGTCCACCGGAAACGCGGGGACGCCGAATGCCTGCGACATCACGACGGACGCGGTTTTGTGGCCGACGCCCGGCAAAGCCTCCAAGGCCGCGAAGTCTGCCGGCACACGCCCGCCGTGGCGCTCGCAGAGGATTTGCGAAAGGCCGACGAGCGAGGCGGCCTTGCGCGGGGCCAACCCGCAGGGGCGCACCACAGCATCCACCGCCGCCACGCTGAGCCGCGCCATTTTTTCCGGCGTGTCCGCCAAGCGGAAAAGCGCAGGCGTGACCAAGTTGACACGCTTGTCGGTACACTGCGCAGAGAGCACCACCGCGACAAGCAGCGTGAACGGGTCTTCGTGCGCCAGCGGGATGGGCGTTTGCGGGTAAAGCTCCGCGAGACGCCGCGACACAAAATCCGCCCGCCAAGTGCGCCCGCTGTTTTTTTCCCGTATCATAGCGCGTCCTCGAAAAAGGTTTTCCCTGAAAAAGATTTCACGCGCCCTGCGTCAGCCCCGCGATTAGTGCCCGCGCTTTCGCGGCGACGGCGGCAGGGATTTTTTCCGGCGCACTTAGGTTTGCGGCGATGACGTTCACCAACGCGCTGCCCACGACCACGCCGTCTGCCTCGCGCCCGACCGCTGCCACATGCTCCGGCGTCGAAATCCCGAAACCGACCGCCACCGGCAAAGCCGTGTTGCGCCGTATCGCGGCGAGCGCACCAGCGATGTTGACGGCAAAGTCCGCCCGCTCGCCGGTGACTCCCTCGCGAGAAACGTAGTAGATGAAGCCCGTGGCGTCGCGGGCGATGCGGGCGACACGCTCCGGCGGCGTTGTGGGCGCGACGATGAAAATGTTTGCGATGCCCGTCTCGCGGCTGGCGACAAGCAATTCGCCGGCCTCCTCCGGCGGGCAATCGAGCGCGAGCACGCCGTCGAGTCCCGCGTCTTTGAAACGCCGGAGCACTGCGGCGACGCCGCCGCCCGCGAGCAGGAGGTTGTAGTAAGTATAGAGGATGAGCGGTTTCTCGGTGTTGGCGCGGACACGCCGTATCAGGGCGAGCAATTTCTCCCGCGTCATGCCTGCGGCGAGGGCGCGTTGGGCGGCGAGCTGGTTGGTGGGGCCGTCGGCAAGCGGGTCGGAAAACGGTGCGCCGATTTCGAGGATGTCGGTGCCAGCTTCGAGCAAGGCGGCGGCGGTCGCGACGGAGGTTTCAAAATCGGGGTCGCCACCGCAAACGTAGGCGACAAATGCTGCGCGGTTTTCTTCGCGGGCGCGGCGGAAAGCGGCGGCAATACGGTCGGTCGGGGCTGGCGGGTCCGGCGGGTCGTTCGGGTTGGGTTGGTTTGTCTGGTTTGTCTGGTTGGACAGGGTCTCGTTCACGCGCCGGAGAAAAACCAAAAAGCCCTGTCCGCGCAAGACGTGCCAGCCTCAAAAGTGGAAATTCGGGTTCAAGGGCGATAACGAGCACCGCCCTTATGTAGCGTCTCTTAATTGTCTAACCATTACATTTTTTCAATTTTTCCCGTGCTCGCTGTATCTTTTCCAAGATGTCGCTGCCCTGCGCCT
>JAITPT010000312.1 GCA_031289285.1 Puniceicoccales bacterium | reverse complement strand
CCCCGCCCTCCCCCTGCCCGCTATCCCATTTAAGATTGAGCACTGTGGCAGCGGCGGACATTACGGCGGGCACATTTCTTCTTTTTTCCCAATGCCGCAAGACACACCGCAGTTTGACTACGACCACGCCGCCACCGAGACTAAGTGGCAAAAAAATTGGGCGGATAATGGCACCTTCCGCGCCGACGATTTCGCCACCGAAAAGCCCAAATACTATGTGCTTGACATGTTCCCCTACCCGTCTGGCGCGGGTCTCCACATCGGGCACCCAGAGGGCTACACCGCCTCCGACATCCTCGCCCGCTACAAAAAAGCTACCGGCCACAACGTCCTTCACCCTATGGGCTGGGACGCCTTCGGCCTGCCCGCCGAGCAATACGCCATCCAGACCGGCCAGCACCCCGCCGTCCAGACCGCTGCCAACATCACCAACTTCCGCCGTCAGCTCCAGATGCTCGGTTTCGCCATAGACTGGAGCCGCGAGGTCAACACCACCGACCCGCATTACTACAAATGGACGCAGTGGATTTTCCTCCAACTCTTCAAGGCTGGTCTCGCCTACGTTGACGAAAAACCCGTCTGGTTTTGCCCTGCGCTGGGCACTGTGCTCGCCAACGAAGAAGTGCTCAACACGCCCGAAGGCCCGCGTTCCGAGCGCGGCAGCCACCCCGTCGAACGCCGCCCGCTGCGCCAATGGGTGCTGCGCATCACGGCCTACGCAGAGAAACTTGTCGCCGGTCTCGACGCCCTCGATTGGCCCGACTCCACCAAACGTTTGCAAAAAAACTGGATTGGGCGCAGCGAGGGCGCGGAGGTCATTTTTGAAGTCGCAGACGGCCTCGACCCACGTCCGAAAATCGCCGTCTATACGACGCGGCCCGACACACTTTTTGGCGCGACCTACATGGTTCTTGCGCCGGAGCACACGCTCGTCCCGCACCTCACTCACCCCTCGCAACGCGCCGCCGTCGAAGCCTACATCGCCTCCGTGCGCAACAAATCTGACCTCGAACGCACCGACCTCGCCAAAGACAAAACCGGTGTCTTCACCGGCAGCTACGCCCTCAACCCCGTCAACGGCGCACGCATCCCCATCTGGATTGCCGACTACGTGCTCACCGGCTACGGCACGGGCGCGATCATGGCCGTGCCCGCGCACGACCAGCGCGACTGGGAGTTCGCAAAAAAGTTTAACCTGCCCGTCATCCCCGTCATCGCGCCACCTGCGGGCACACCCGTTGACATCACCAAATCCGCTTTTGAGGCGGAGGGCACACTCGTCAACTCCGGTGCTTACAACGGCCTGCCCGTCGCCGAAGCGAAACGCCGCGTCACCGAAAATCTCGCCGCCTACGGCACGGGAAAATCCACTGTCAACTACAAATTACGTGACTGGCTTTTCTCTCGCCAACGCTACTGGGGCGAGCCGTTCCCGATTGTGTGGGTCTCGCCGGAAGACTACGCGAAACTCCCCGCCGACTCGCCGCTGCGCGAGTTTTTGCCCGCCGAACCAGTCACCTGCAAAATCGCTGGCGAGACACGCTTCGCCCTGCCGCTCACGAGTGCGCAACTGCCGCTAACGCTCCCCCCCGTGGAGACCTACCAACCCTCCGAGACCGGCGAAAGCCCGCTCTCCCGCGCCGCCGCATGGGTGAACATCCACCTCAACCTCGCCACCGGAGAAACAACCCCCAACGCAACCCACAGCGCAACCGCAGAAGCCCCGACCGCGCCACCGCTGCCGCCGCTCACCGTCCGCGCCACCCGCGAGACCAACACCATGCCGCAGTGGGCAGGCTCCTGCTGGTATTACCTGCGCTACCTCGACCCCGCCAACGACACCGCACTCATTTCCAAAGAAAAAGCCGCCTACTGGGGGACGCCCGACTTCTACATCGGCGGCGCAGAACACGCCGTTTTGCACCTGCTCTACGCACGGTTTTGGCACCGCTTTTTGCACGAAATCGGCGTCCTCGACACGCCGGAGCCGTTCACGCGCCTCTTCCACCAAGGCATCATCCTCGGCGAAGACGGGCGCAAAATGTCAAAAAGCCTCGGCAACGTCGTGAACCCCGACCACGTAGTGCGCGAACACGGTGCCGACGCCCTGCGCCTCTACCTGATGTTCCTCGGCCCGCTCGAAGATAAAAAACCCTGGAACACCAAAAACATCGAAGGCATCTCGCGCTTCTTGCGCCGCGTGTGGCGGCTCTTCACAGACACCGCGACGGGCACCCGCTCGCCACGCATCCAGCGCGACGCCGCCGAAGACACCGCACTGCGCCGCGTCTTGCACCAAACCATTAAAAAAGTCACCGACGACATCGCCGCACTACGCTTCAACACAGCGATTTCCCAATTGATGATATTCCTCAACGCGGCGGAAAAAGCGCCCGCGCTCTCGGAGTCCACCGCGCAAGATTTTCTGCGGTTGCTCGCTCCATTTGCCCCGCATATCGCCGAAGAACTTTGGGAAAAAACAACAAACGACGGCGGCGCGAAGTCTATCACCGATGCGGGTTGGCCGACCTTCGACCCCGCGCAACTCACCGAAGACAGCGTGACCGTTGTTTTCCAAGTGAACGGCAAACTGCGCGGGCAAACCGTTTTGCCCATAGACGCCAGCAAAGACGCCCTACTCGACGCCGCCCGCGCCAACGCCGACATCCAACGCCACCTCGCAGGCAAAACACTCGTCAAAGAAATCGTCGTCCCGGGCAAACTCGTGAACTTCGTCGTAAAATGACAAGCATGACACCACATAAAAACAAAATACGCCCATGACATCCGCACTCTTTTTCACTCTCGGAATACTCGCGGGTGCCCTCGCGAGCTTCGCACTTTTCTATTTTTTAGCAAAAGGCGTCCTCGCAGAATCCGGCAAATTAAAGAAAAAGCTCGAAGATAAAGAGTCGGAGTTTCTCCGTCTCTCGACGCAAAACGCACAGCTTGAAACAAAGCTCTCCGCCAAAGCAGAAGAGACAAAACAATGGGAGCTTGACCGCGCTACAAAAGAAAGTCTTTCCACGGAAAATGCCGGACTAAAAGCAGAACGCGAGTCGCAGCTCGAACGCCTCTCCACAAAAGATTTGGAAATCAAAAGAAAAATTGCAGAGGTCGAAAAAGAAAAAGAAGCGGGCAGAGAATTACAACGGCGGATAGACGCGCTAACCGCACAAGCCGCCACGCTACGCGCCAACAACAACGCATTCGCAGAAAAGCTCGAAACACAAAAACACGAAATCGGCGAAATGCAAAAGACCGCACGACTCGAATTTGAAAAAGTCGCGACGGGGATTTTAGAAGAAAAGACAAAGAAGTTCACCGACGCGAATAAAGAAAGTCTTGGCGGGATACTGCGCCCATTTCAGGAAGACATCAACCTCTTCAAACAAAAGGTGCAGGAGACTTATGAAAAAGAAAATGACGCACGGGCGCGTCTTGGCGAACAAGTCAAAAATCTTGTTGAACAGACCAATAAAGTGAGTGCCGAGGCGAACAATTTAGCTGTCGCGTTGAAAGGGCAAACAAAGAAACAAGGAGACTGGGGCGAAATGTTGCTCGAAGGGCTTCTTCAAAATGTCGGCTTCGCCAAAGACATTCAATACATCGCCCAAGGAAACGTCAAAACCGAGGACGGCAAAAATAAACGACCCGATGTGGTGATAAAATTGCCCGACGAACGTTTCATCGTTATTGACTCAAAAGTCTCGCTGGTGGACTACGCGCAATTCTCGTCTGCCGATACCGACGACGAGCGCAACGCCGCCTTAGACAGGCATTTACGTTCGGTGAAGCGGCATATAGACGAATTATCTGAGCAAAATTATCCGTCGCTCTTTGCGGGTTCGCCGAGTTTTACGTTTATGTTTATCCCGATTGAGCCAGCGTATTTTGTCGCTATACAGCGCGAACCAGAATTGTGGAATTATGCGTATTCGAGAAAGATTGTTTTGGCGACGCCGTCCAATCTTCTCGCCTGTTTAAAGATTGTCGAAGACATTTGGAGACAGGACAAGCGACTTAAAAGTGAGAAAGAAATAATTCGTTTAGCGGAGTCAATGTATAACAAATTTGCGGGTTTTGTTAGCAACATGGAGGATGTCGGGAAAAACCTTCGTCGTGCCGCGTTTTCGCACGATGCCGCCTTTGGGCAATTATCTACTGGCCCGGGCAATTTAGTTTCCACCGCTGAGAAAATAAAAAAGCTCGGTTTGAAGGTAAATAAATCTCTCCCCGACGCTCTTGCCTCTCACGCCGACGACACAGATAAAGACACGGATGAGAAGGACGAGAAGGACGAAAAGAATGAAAAGGGAAACAAGGAGGAGACTCTTTTTGACCTTGCGAGCGAGCCGGAAGAGAGTGAAAAACCGCAGATAACGCAGAATACGCAGATATAAACGCGACGGACGCGGCGGACGCGGCGGAGGACACGGTTATTTGGAAGGGGGCGGAAGGCACGGGTATTCGTGAGGTCACGGAGTCGGGGGAAAGCGGTGTCGGCGGGTGCTACGCTACGCTTCGCACCCTCTGCCACCGCACTCCATAAAAATGCATCGGGGCAGCAAAGTGATGCGCAGTTTTTCGGAGGCAGTGGTGCTACTTCGAGAGGCAAGGGTTGCCTTAGGATTTGTCGAAAAGCTCGAAGCGTTCGGCGGCGGTTGCGAGGCCGTCAGAGCCGAGGGTGACGAGGACGCCGTTGAGGCGGCAGTCGCTTTTTGCTACGGGGAAGCGGCGCGGCATTCCGTCCAAAAACGCAGCCAAAACTGGCTGAACTTCGCGCCCGATAACGCCCTCGTGAGGGCCGCACATGCCAGCATCCGTTTGGTAGGCAGTGCCACGCGGCAAAACCCGCGTGTCGGCGGTGGCGACGTGCGTGTGCGTGCCGACAACCAAGGCGGCACGTCCGTCAAGATACCAGCCCAGCGCGATTTTTTCAGAGGTGGCTTCGGCGTGGATTTCGACGAGCGCGAAGTCGTATTGGCCCGCGAGTTCGCGGAGCAAGCGGTCGGCGGTGTCAAAGGGCGATTCGACGTGTTGACGCATGAATTGCCGCCCGAGCACTGTGAACACTAACAGGCGCGAGCCGTCCGGCGCAGTGGTAATGATGTTGGTTTTGCCCGGACACTGGGCGGGGAGGTTGGCGGGACGGCAAATCTTGGGCGCAGTGGCAATTTCTATCTCGAAGCCGCGCTGGTCCCAGACGTGGTCGCCAAGCGTGACGACATCGGCACCCGCTTTGACAAACTCATCGGCAAGGATGCGCGTGACACCGGAGCCGCCAGCGGAGTTTTCGCCGTTGACTACCACCCAGTCCAATGCGTGTTCAGCGCGGAGGCGCGGGAGTTCGCGCAGGAGGATTTCGCGTCCGGGCGCACCAACGACATCGCCCAAAAAGAGGAGTTTTTTCATTGTGCGTAAAGAAACCGCGAAGGCCGGAAAACCGCGAGTTTTTTTCCTGCCGGATGTCGCTGGCAGTTTGCGCAGAGGGGAAAAACCTTTCAACATGGCTGGCAGCTGAGGTATAAACGGGGCTTTCCGACTTACCAGAGCAGCCCAAGAAAACACCAATGAACACCGCCCAAGCAGAAGACGTGTCCGCAGACACCACCCACCGCGAGCAAATGCGTGAATTACAAACGCAAATGCGCGCCAAAATCGAAGCCGCTACGAGCAAACGCGACCTCGTTATCGTCAACACCGGAAACGGAAAAGGTAAGAGCACGGCGGCGTTCGGAATGCTGGCGCGTAACATCGGGCACCGCCGTCGTAGCGTCGTTGTGCAGTTCGTAAAAGCTGGGGATGCCGCAATTCACCGCGCCCTCGGCGACGAGTTTTTGACATGGCACTGCGTCGGCGAAGGGTTCACTTGGGACACGCAAAACCGCGAGCGCGACATCGCCAGTGCCCGCGCAGGCTGGGAGACCGCCCTCACCGCTTTGCGCGACCCAGAGGTGCGGTTTGTGCTGCTCGACGAGTTGAACATCGTCCTTCAATGCGGCTATCTGACGACAGAGGAGGTTGTCGCTGGCTTAAAAACTCGGGCGGCGGGCAAACATGTTGTCATCACGGGGCGGGGCGCACCGCCGGAGCTGGTGGCGTTTGCCGACCTTGTGACGGAGATGCGCGAGGTGAAACACCCCTTCGCAGCGGGCGTCCAAGCACAGACAGGCGTGGAGTTTTAACCTAAAAACGGCTTTTTGGAGGTGTGGGTTAGTTTTTGTTTTTGGCGGCGAAGGCGTCGAGGGCGGGGCGACCACGAAAGGTGGGGGGCGGAGAAATTCCGAGGATGTGGGCGATTGTAGGGGTGGTGTCGTAATGGACAATGCCGGGAACAAGGGTGTGTCCACGCTTTACACCCGGGCCAGCAATAATCCACGGAGTTTGCATCCCTTGCATCGTCCCCTCTCCATGCCCTTTGCCAAGACCACCGTGGTCAGAAACAACAATGACAATAGTTTCTTTTTCAATGCCCGCTGTTTTTAACGCGCCAAGCAATTGGCCTATGTGGTCGTCGCACTTTTTTAAGGTGGCGTAGTATGCTGGCGTGTCGTGCCCAATGTGATGTCCAGTTTCATCCGGCGCACCAAAATAAACAAAAGTGAAGAACGGTTTTTTCGTAGCAATATAGTTTGCCGCGTCCACACTCGTTCGCGCCGTGCTTTCTTCATAAATCCCCACACTGACATGCGCAGGGAGCCGTCTGGATGAGCGAGATTGATAAACTATTCTTTCGTAAGTGACGGCTTTGTCTTCAATAAGCTCGTGGATGCGTGCCCAATCGTAGATAGCACCAGTTTCGGCGTTTGGATAGGCGTCGCGCACCAAACCAAATATGCCCGGAAAACGTCCGTATTTAGAGAGCACGGCAGGAGGCAGGGAAGGCTTGGCGCCGTTGCCCAGATAGCCGTGAGATTCGGGGCCTGCACCTGTCAGGTGGGCACCCCAGTTGGGTCCGCTGATGACAGGCATGATAGGCCGCGCTTTTAACGTGCTGGCACCACTGGCAGCAAGCGTCTTTAGATTGGGCATCGCAGCTTTTTCCCATGCGTAGGAACCGAAGCCGTCAAGGCCAATGAGGAGGACGTGTTTTACGCCGGGGAGCGGTCGGGCGGGCGTGGTGGCGGGCGCGGTGGGCGCGGTGGCGGGCGCGGCGGTCTGGGCGAGCGAGGCGGGTGGTGTGCTTGCGAGAGCGGCGGTGGCGAGGGTGGCGAGGGCAGCGGTGCTTAGCAGGCGGCGGAGGCGGAGGCGGCAGCGGAGGCGGAGGCGGAGGAGAGTAGTCATGAGCAGGAGGAGACAGGGAGGCAGGGGGAGTGTTCCGGCAGGGGCACATGGGCAGGGGCACACTGGCGCGGGCACACGGGCGCGGGCACGGACACGGACATACACGGACTGACACGGACTGACACGGACATGGGTGGTGGGCGGGCAGCGGGCGGTGGCGGGCTGTGCCCGCGCCGTCCGAAGCAGGCTTGGTAGCTGCGCTACATGTCCGTCCGTGTCCGTCCGTGTATGTCCGTGTGTGTCCGTGTGTGTCCGTGTGCGTCCGTGTCTGCGCTCCAGCAGGCGTCGGGCGTCCAGCGCGTTCCGGCGCTCCCGCGCCCGCTCGCCCGCCGCCCGCCCGCCCACCCGCTCACCCGCTCTCCCGCGCCCGCTCACCCGCGCCTGCGTTCCGGTGGGCGCCTGCGCCTTTTTCCTTTCCAAGCGCAGAAAACAAAAGCATACAGACCTTCGCTTTTTTATTTTCACTGCCAACAAAAACATGCCCTCCGAGAAAAACAATGCGCTGACGCCCTCCAAATTGCAGACGAACACTGCCCCCAAACGATTTGCGATTTTCCCCGCTTTTTTTCAAAAACGTTTTCTCTTGGCGCGGACACTCGGCTTGCGCTGGGTGCTATTTCGCATTCGTTATAGCTTGCTTAAAAAAACGGGAACACTCAAACGTCGCACACCGCTGCGAACATGGGAGTCCGTCCCGAACTCATTTGACACCAACATAAACGAGACACACTTTGTCGAACAATTTCCTCTGCCGCCTTTGTCCGAAAACAGCACCGGAAAGGAGAAATTGCTCGCCGAGGCAGAGGCGGTTGTGCAGGGAGATTTTCTTTTGTTTGGGTGGCATAGACACAAATTGGGACGTTTCCCGCAATGGAATAAAAGCCCGCTCGATGGCTCCGTTGCGCCCTGCGATAAACATTGGAGCGAGATTAGCGACTTTGGTTTTGGCGATATAAAAAACATCTGGGAATTAAGCCGCTGGCGCTGGGCATTTGTTCTGGCACAAAGTTGGCGCTTGGAAAAAAACGAAAAACTTGCAGAGCGGTTTTGGGAGTTGACAGAGGATTGGATAGAAAAAAATCCGCCTGCACAAGGGGTGAATTGGAAGTGCGGGCAAGAGGCGTCGTTTCGGTTGTTTGCGGCAGTGTTTGCGCGAATTGTTTTTGACAGGGCACAGGCGACAACTCCTGCGCGTTTGCAACAGTGGCGTCGGTTGGTTTGGGCGACTGGAGAGCGCGTCGCGGGCAATCTGGAATACGCGCTGAGCCAGAAAAATAATCACGGGCTAAGCGAGTGTGTGGGCTTGCTCACGGCAGGGCTGCTCGTCGGCGGAGAAACGGGCGACGCATGGGTGACGCAAGCGTTGGCGGCATTAGAGCAACAATTGCAGGAATTGGTCTATGCGGACGGCGGGTTTTCGCAACATTCGGCGGTCTATCATCGCGTCGCGACACATGATTTAATTTGGGCAACATGGGTGCTGCGGGCGGCAGGAAAAATAGTTCCCGAATGGCTGGCAGAAGCGGGGAAAAAGCTGACGTGTTTTATGGCGGAATTAAGCGATAAAAAAACTGGTGCGGCGCATCTTTACGGTGCGAGCGACGGCTCGGATATTTTGCCGCTCGACGGTCTGGAATACAGTGATTTTAGCAGCGCGGTGCGGCTTGGCACAGCGGCATTTTTGCAGGGCGAGGCAGGGCAGGCAGGAGCGTTTTATCCTGAGGCAGGAGTCGCGTTGTTGAGAAGCGGCGAAATATCGCTGCTGCTGCGTTGTTCGAAAGCATTTCGACATCGGCCTTCACATGCGGATTTGTTGCACCTATCGGCACTTTGGCGCGGCGCGGCGGTGCTGTTGAGTCCGGGAAGTTTTTCATACAACCCTCCGCAAGGGCAATTTTCGGCAGGTTTTTCGGGTGCGGAAACACACAATACGGCGACGCTTTCCGGCGTCGGGCAAATGGAAAAGTTCAGCCGTTTTCTCTATTTGCCTTGGCCACGCGGCGCGGCGCGGCAGGTCGCAGAAAACACTTTTGAGGCAGAGCATTTTTCATGGAAAAACCGTTTCGGGGCGACGCATCGGCGGCGCGTGACTTTGCATAGCGACGGCACGGGGTTCACCGTGGAAGACTTTTTTGACAGCGGGTTTTCGGAGCGCGGTTGGCGTTTGCACTGGTTGCTCGCAGACGGGACGCTGAACCTCAATGGCGACGGCGCGGATTTGGTTTTGGCGGAGGGACACGGGGGGTGTTCGCTGCGGTGGGAATGCAAAAACTTCGGAGATACTGCACCGATTGTCGCGCCGGTTGTCACGGCGGTTCGAGGGGAGGCCGCTGGGGTGCGCGGTTGGTGGTCGCCGCACTATTTTGAGGCGGTGCCAGCGTGGTCGTTGGCCTTGGAATTGGGCGCAGCGCGGCAAGGAGTGGTGCGGACTGTATTTTTGTTTCGGCGGTCTTAGCCTGTGGTGTTTTCGGCGCAAAGTTGACCGCAGGCGGCGGAGATGTCTGCGCCGCGATATTGGCGCAGAGTGGCGGGGATACCCCGAGCGAGCAAAACGGCCTGAAACTCCCGCGCTTTTTCCGCCTCCGTGCCGAGACCGCCCGCGTAAGCGGCCACGGGATTGAGCGGAATCAGGTTCACGTGCGACGCAAGCCCCGCCAGCAAATCCGCCAGACATTGCGCATGTTCGGGCGTGTCGTTTTTGCCGCGAATGAGCGTCCACTCGAAAAATATGCGCCGTCGCATTTTTTCGGCATGGTAGCGGCAAGCCTCAATCAGGGTGTCGAGCGGCCATTTTCGGGCGGCGGGGATGAGTGCGGCGCGTTCTTTTTGCGAGGCGGCGTGCAGCGAAACGGCCAAGCGCACCGGACGCGCCTCGTCGGTCAGCCGCCGGATTTGCGGCACCACTCCGACCGTGCTGAGCGTAATCCGCCCAGCACGCAACGCGAAGCTCCCCGGGTCGCGCAGGATGTCCGCCGCGCCCATCACGGCGTCGTAGTTGTCGAGCGGTTCGCCCATTCCCATGAAAACCGCGTTGCGCAAACGGACGCCCTCCCGTGCGAGAGTTTGTTGGGCGAAAAGTGCCTGCCCTGCGATTTCGGCGGCGGAGAGATTGCGCCGCAATCCCATGCGCCCCGTGGCGCAAAACACGCAGCCCATCGCGCAGCCCGCTTGCGCACTGAGGCAAACCGTGGCGCGTTTCGGGTAGAGCATCAGCACCGTCTCGACCAACACGCCGTCGTCGAGACGGAAGAGAAACTTCTGGGTGACACCAGCGGCGTCGCGTGTTTCGCGGACAAGCTGCGGCGGCGCGACCCCCATGCGCCCCAGCCGTTCCAGCTCCCGCGACGTCAGGCAGGGCGGCGAAGCGACGGCAACGGCGGCGACGGTGGCGACAGCGGTGGCGGTGGACATGCGTAGGGATTGCGAGGCGGTGGGAACGGCAGGAGCGACCTATGCGCCGAGGATTTTTTCCGCTGTTTTGACGGCGTGTAAAATCGTCTTGGGCAGGGCGACGCCGGCGCAATAGTTGCCGCAAAAACGCAGCCCCGCGAAATGCGTCTCCGCGCTGGCGAGACGTTCGCGGAGTGCCTCGTAGCCGACGTTGTATTGCGGGATGGCGCGGGGCCAGTGCGTAGCTTTGGCAAACACGGGCGCACCCTCCGCGCCCAGCAATTCGCGCAATTCGTCGCGGACAAGCGCGACCTGTTCCTCTGCTGGCAGCCGCCCCAGCGCGGGTGCGCGGCAGCCGCCGACAAAGCTCGTCACCAGCACACAGCCCTCCGGCGCACGTCCGGGGAAAAGCGAACTTTGGAAAAGTGCGCCGAGGATTTTTCGTTTTTCGCCGCCCGGTGCGAGCAGCCCAAAACCGTCGAGCGGGTGCGCGACTTGCCCGCGCTCGTAGCCGAGCGAGACGACGCTCAGCGGCGGTGCTTCGAGGGTTTTCCACGGCGCAAGCATCTCGGCGAGCGCGGCGGGAAGCGGCATTTGCGCCCAGCTTTGCGGCGGCGCGGCAAACACCAGCGTAGGCGCAGCGGCGCGGAAAACTTTGCCGTCGCTCGCCCACTCGACGCGCCAGACGCCCGCCGCCGCGTCGTGCTCCACCGAACGCAGATTTGCCGATAGGCGCAGACGCCCGTCGCCGAGAAAACGCGCCGCCGCGTCGGTGATTTCCGCCATGCCGCCCGCGAAGTTGACAAGCCGCCGGACAGGCGCGGCGCGGCCTTTGGCAAGACCGGCGCGGAGCAGCGAGCCGTAGCGTAGCTCCATTTCGCGCAGACGCGGAAACGCCGAGCGCAGCGAAAGTCGCTCCACATCGCCCGCGTAAATGCCGGAGACCATAGGGTCAACAAGCCGCGCCGCCACCTCCGCGCCAAGCCGTCTCCGTGCAAACGCCCCTGCCGATTCGTCGGCATCTCCGGCTGGCGCTTTCGCGGCAAACGGCTCCAGCAACACGCGCAGTTTTCCGCGCAAACTCAGCAGCGGCGTCGTGATAGCTCCGAGCGGGCCGGAGGGCGCGGCGACGGGTTTGCCGCCGCACACGAGGAAACGTTTTTTGGCGGCGGGCAATGCCTCGAGCGGGACGACGCCGAGTGAGCGCAGAAATGCTTCGGCGCCGTCGTTTTCGAGCATGAGCGAGTTGGGGCCGCCTTCGGCCAGAAAGCCGTTTTCGCGCAGTGAGAGCAGCGAACCGCCCGTCCGCGGCGCGTTATCGAGCACCAGCGGCTCGGCACCGCCTTGGAGCAGGCGAGCGGCTGCGGAAAGACCGGCAGGACCGGCTCCGATGATGATGGCGTCAACTTTTGCGTCGGGCATGTTTTTTGCGAAAGACAAACCGCCCGCCGCCTTGAGAGTTCCCCCCCGCGAAAAAAGGGACAGGCACTTTTTCGCTTGTTCTAAAAATGCCTGCCGACTTTCAGGCTTCCGCTTCCGCTGTGCTTGCGCTATCCCACGCCACCGCAGTTTTATTACAACGACCATGAGCACCGACATATCCGAAAACATCTCCGCCGCGCCCGAGGCAGCCGCGCCCGCCGTCGCGCCAGAGATTGACACAGCCACCGCCGACGCCATCAACATTGACCGCGAAAAAGGCAACTTCCACTACGCAGAAGACTACGCCTTCGACGCCGGAACAGGTCTCTCCGAAACCGTCATTGACTACATCAGCAACGTCAAAAAAGAGCCGGAGTGGGTGCGCGAGTTTCGCCACCACTCGCTCGCAGTCTTCAACGACAAACCGCTGCCGACACACTGGGCAAATCCCGAAATCGCCAAATTAGATTTCTCAAAAATCCGCTACTATCTCGCCAAAGGCAAACGCTCCACCCGCTCGTGGGAAGAGGTGCCCGACGATGTGAAAAAGACCTTTGAACGCCTCGGCATCCCCGAGCAGGAACGCAAGTTTCTCGCCGGCGTGGAGGCGCAGTTTGACTCCGAGTCCGCCTACTCGCGCATGAAAGACGAACTTTCCAAACGGGGCGTCATCTTCGTCGGCCCCGACGAGGGGCTTGCCAAATACCCAGAGATTTTTCGCAAATACTTCGGCACCGTCGTGCCGCCGTCCGACAACAAATTTGCCGCGCTCAACAGTGCTGTTTTTTCTGGTGGCTCCTTCATCTACGTCCCGCCGGGCGTCAAAGTGGAGCAGCCCCTGCAAGCGTATTTTCGCATCAACGCCGAGCGTTTCGGGCAGTTTGAACGCACGCTCATCATCGTTGATGAGGGCGCCGAGCTAAAATACATGGAGGGTTGCACCGCGCCCAAGTTCGACACCGCCACGCTGCACTCCGCCGTCGTCGAGCTGGTCGCGCTCCGTGGCGCAAAAATCCAATACATCACGGTCCAAAATTGGGCGACGAACGTCTATAACCTTGTCACCAAACGCGGCGTGGCGGAGGCGGACGCCGAGATACGCTGGATAGATTGCAACATCGGCTCGCACCTCACGATGAAGTATCCTGCCGTGGTGCTCAACGGCGAGCGCGCACGTGGCGAGGTCATCAGTATCGCGGTGGCGTCCGACGGGCAGGTGCAAGACACTGGCGCGAAGATGATTCACGCCGCGCCGCACACCACCTCAAACATCGTCTCGAAGTCTATCTCTGTGGGCAGCGGGCTGGCGTCTTATCGCGGGCGTGTGCATATCCCGAAAAAGTTTTCGCATTGTAAAAACAACACCGAATGCGACGCGCTGCTCATCAACACAAACTCGCGCACCGACACCTATCCCGCCATCACGGTGAGTGGTTCGCAAAGCAGCACGCAGCACGAGGCGAGTGTCTCGCGGGTGAGTGCCGAGCAGATTTTTTACATGATGCAGCGCGGCCTGACCGAGGCCGAGGCCATGAGTCTCGCCGTGAATGGCTTCATCAACGATTTGGTAAAAGAGTTTCCGATGGAGTATTCGGCGGAGTTGAAGCGCCTCATCGAGTTGGAAATGGAAGGCAGCGTCGGCTAAGCCGCAAAGGCGGCGTGGAGTGTAGCACAGACTACCGAGCCGTAGGCGACATCGGACATCCTGTCTGTGGACGAGGCGTCGCCGTAGGCGACGGCACCACAGACAAGATTGTCTGTGCTACACTACGATGTGCTACACTACGCACCCGTGTCCTTGCGCACGGTTTGCAAAAACTTTTCGATGCGGTCGCAGGCGTTGATGATGTGCTCGTAACTTGTTGAAAAACTTGCGCGGCAAAACCCCGCGCCAGCGGCACCGAAGGCCGTTCCGGGCACCATCGCCACCTTTTGCGAATGCAACAGGCGCGTCGCAAACTCCAGCGAGTCCAGCCCTGTGACACTCACGCGAGGGAAGGCGTAAAACGCGCCCTTGGGCAAATGGCACGGCAGGCCAAGCTCGTTGAAACGCCGCACAATCAGGTCGCGTCGCTCGCGGTATTTATCGCGCATACGCAGCATGTCGTCGCGCCCGTTGGCGAGCGCTTCTACCGCCGCTTCTTGGCTGACGATTGAGGCACACATTATCGCGTATTGGTGGATTTTCAGCATGGCGTCGAGCACACCCGCAGGGCCACAAGCGTAGCCGACGCGGAAGCCCGTCATCGCGTAGGCTTTTGAGAAACCGTGCAAAAACAAGGTGCGTTCGCGCATACCGGGCAGGCTGGCGATGCTCGTGTGGTCGCCGTCAAAAGTTAGCTCCGAGTAGATTTCGTCGCTGATGACGAGGAGGTCTTTTTCTTTGGCAAACGCGGCGATTTGGGCAAGCAGCTCGCGGCTCGCGGTGCCACCGGTGGGGTTAGTCGGGAAGTTCAGCAAAAGCGCCTTGCAGCCCGGTTCCCATGCGGCGGAGAGGGCGTCGGCGGTGAGCGCAAAATTGTTTGCCGCAAAAGTCGGCACGGCGATGGCTTGCGCGTGGCAGAGGGCGACCGCAGGCGAGTAGGAGACGTAGCAGGGCGAGTGGTAGAGCACCTTATCGCCCGGGTTGAGGATGGCGCGTAGGGCGATGTCGAGCGCTTCCGAGACGCCGATGGTGGTGAGGATTTCCGTCTCGGGATTGTATTCGGGACCGTAGTTGGCAGCGACGTAGCGGGAGATGGCGTCGCGCAGCGTCTTGAGACCACGGTTGTCGGTGTAGCTCGTTTTGCCTTTTTCGAGGGCACGCATAGCGGCTTCGCGGATGGCGAAGGGCGTGACAAAATCTGGCTCGCCAATGCCCAGCGAGATGGCGTCGCGCATTTGCGAGGCGATGGCAAAAAAGTCGCGGATGCCAGACTTGGGCAAGCCGCAGACATGGTGCGCAACAAAACGCGCGGAGGTGTCGTTGGAGTCCATATTGTGTGTGCAAGCGTGGTCGCGGTGTGTGCGGGCGGCGGCAAAACCGCGTTACGGGCTGACGGCGGGTTTGTCGGGATTTTCCGGCTCCTCGATGATGTGGCCGTCAATCTTGTAGGCGCGTAGCATGAAACAAGTGGCAGTAGATTGGACGCCCTCGATGCGGGCAAGACGCTCGTGGACGAAGGCAGCGATTTTGCGCAGGTTGGCGTCTTTGACGATGACGTGCAGGTCGAACGCGCCGGAGAGCAGGTAACAAGTCTCGACTTGGTCAAACTGGCTGATGCGCTCGGCGATGCTGTCGTAGCCGACGCCGCTCTCGGGCTGCACCTTCAAATAGACGATGGCGCGGATGTATTTGTCCTCCTCGGCGGCGGGGTTGAGCACCGCCCGCCAACCCAGAAAAATGCCCTGCGCTTTGAGCGCGGCAAGCTGGGCGTCCACCTCGGTTTGCGGAAGTGCGATGATTTTTTCGAGCTGCGTGGTGTCGAGCAGCTCGCCTTCGAGCAGGAGTTTCAGAACGGCGTTCACGGCGCGCGAGATGAACATTTTGGCGTTTCCGCGCAAGCGAATTGCCGCGCCGACAACGGCGTAGTTGTTGCGTTTTGCAGAGGGCTGCGTTGCACTGGCGGGCATGGTCAACATCGGAATTATCGGACTTGGCTTGATGGGCATGACCCATTTTGCCGCTTACAAACGCCACGGGCGCGGGCGCGTCGTCGCCGTCGCCGACCAGAAGTTTGCCAGCGGCGAGGCGATTGGCGGCGTCGGCAACATCGTGGGCCAAAGCTCCGGTGCCGACCTCGGCGACTGCGCCAAATACGCCGAGGCGGCAGACTTGCTCGCCGACCCAAATGTGGCGGCGGTTGACATCTGTGCGCCGACGCCTGCGCACGTCCCGCTCGCGCTGGCCGCCATCCGCGCCGGCAAACACGTCCTCCTCGAGAAGCCCGCCGCGCCCACCGCCGCCGAGGCCCGCACACTCACCGACGCCGCCAAGGCCGCTGGCGTGGTGCTCATGCCCGCGCATTGTATGCGTTTTTGGCCGGGTTGGGATTGGTTGAAAAACGCCGTCGCGAGCGGCGAATACGGCGCGGTGCTCTCGGCGACGTTCACGCGCATAGGCGCACAGCCGCCCTCGCCGTTTTACCACGACGGCGCGGCAAGCGGCGGCGCACATCTCGATTTGCACATCCACGACACCGACTTTGTGGCGTGGGTATTTGGGCGTCCGCTGGCGGTTACGAGTTTCGGGCGACGCGACGCGGGCGGCGCGATTTTTCACACGCTCACCCGCTACCACTATGGCGCAGACGCCGCTGCCGCGCCGCTTGTCACTGCCGAGGGTGCGTGGACGCGCGAGCCGGAGAAACGCCCCTTTGTCATGCGTTACGCCGTCGAGTTTGAGCGTGCCAGCGCGGGCTACGAATTTGGCGAACCGCCCGTGCTCACGCTTTACGAGAAAGACGCGCCGCCGCGCCAATTGCCACTCGCCAGCGAGCTGGGCTACGACATCGAGACCGCCCGTTTCGCCGAATGCGCTGCCGCTGGCCGCGAGTGCGAAACCTCGCCCGCCGCTGCCGCCGTCACCGCACTGGAAATCATCGGTGCCGAGCAGCGTTCACTCGAAAGCGGGCAAACCGTCCGCCTCTAAACCAGAAAAAAACCGCGACGCCCCGCCGTTCACCGCCACTGCCACCACTACTCGACCGACATGAAAAACACGTTTTCTGATTGCGAAAAACAGCCCGCGCCAAACGGCGGCGGTGGCGGTGGTAGTGGCGGGGACAACGGCGATGCTGGCGGCGGTGGTGTTGGTGTTGGGCTGAAATGTTTGGTCACTGCGGGGCCGACGCGTGAGTTTTTCGACCCCGTGCGTTACATCAGCAACCCCTCGTCTGGCAAGATGGGTTACGCGATTGCTGCTGCGGCGGCGGATGTTGGTTGCGCGGTCTCGCTGGTGAGTGGCCCTGTCGCGCTGGCTGCGCCTACTGGAGTCGCGCTGCGCAACGTCATCACTGGCGCGGAAATGCTTGCTGCCACGGGCGAATTGTTTGGCGAATGCGACATTTTGATTATGGCTGCCGCCGTCTGCGATTTTCGCCCCAAGCACCGCGCCCTCGCCAAGGTGAAAAAAGAGAACGTGCCGCTCTCCGCCGACTTTGAGTCTGTGCCGGATATTTTGAAAACTCTCTCTGCCCGCAAACGTGTTGGCCAAACGCTTGTCGGTTTTGC
>JAITPT010000289.1 GCA_031289285.1 Puniceicoccales bacterium | reverse complement strand
CTGGGTTGGTGCCGGCGCCGTGCGTGAAGCGCGGGTTGCCGAAAAGATTAGCGGTGCCCCAAAGGAGCTTGACACCGGTGTCTTTTTGATACTTGGCGGCTTCTTTGACGACGGTCTGGAGGTTCTTCTCGGACTCGGCGACGCTGTTGCCTTCGGGGGCGATGTCGCGGTCGTGGAAGCAGTAGTAGCCGAGGCCGAGTTTTTGGACGAACTCGAAGTTGGCGGCGAGTGCTTGGCTGGCGACCTTGAGCGGTGTGCCCGCGTTCCATTTGCGCGCCCACGCGGCGGGGCCGAACATGTCAACGCCGGCGGCTTTGTAGGTGTGCCAGTAGGCGATGGCGAAGCGGAAGTGCTCGGCCATTGTTTTGCCGGCGACGACTTGCTCCGGGTTATACCATTTATAGGCGAGCGGGTTTTTGCTGTCGGGTCCTTCGTAGGGGACGGTTGTTTTTACTTCGGGGAAGTAGATTGCCATAGTGTTTGTGTGTGTTGTTGAGGTGAGTGTTGTTTGTGTTGGAGTGAGAGTGCGAACGCCACGACGCATCGCGCACTGGGCACCGTCGCGCGGGACGTTCTTGGCAGCGAGGGAAACGGGGGGCGGCGGAAAAGGCAAAGGAAAAGTGGGTTCCCAAGTAACAAAAAGTCCCTCCAAAAAACGCTTGCGCCTGAGAGGCAGAGACGCACCTTATCCCGCGCTTTGCGCAAGCATTTTTCACAGGCGCAAGTTCCCCTTCTCCGCAAAGCCGGACACACAGGCGAACCGACATCACACCACTCACCAGACTGACAATGAAACTTCCAGAAATCATTCAAGGCGGCATGGGTATTGCCGTCTCAAATTGGCGTCTTGCCCGCTCTGTCTCGGGCAAGGGGCAGCTCGGCGTCATCTCCGGCACTGCCATTGACTCCGTCCACGCCCGCATTCTCCAAGACGGCGACGCAGGCGGACACCTCCGCTCCGCCTACGCCAAATTTCCGCAGAGCGAAATCGCGCAGCGCGTCCTCGCCCGCTGGTATTCCGCCGCTGGGCGCTCCGCCACGACTCCCTACCGCCCGATTCCGATTTTCAACGACCAACCCAATCGCTCGCTCGAAGAGCTTACCGTGCTCTCCTGCTTCGGCGAAATCGAGCTTGCCCGCAACGGCAAGCACGGTGCCGCCGTCGGCATCAACCTCCTCGACAAAATCCGCATCCCGCAGCTTGCCTCGCTCTACGGCTCCATGCTCGCCGGAGTTGACTACGTGCTCATGGGCGCGGGCATCCCGCTGCACGTCCCGGGCATCCTCGACAGGTTTGCAGAGGGGCTGCCTGCCACGCTCAAGTTTCCCGTGGAAGGCGGCGGCGAAGGCGAAATCACTTTCGACCCCTCCGCCTTTCTCGGCCACCCCGCGCCAAAATTGAAACGCCCGAAATTTCTTGCCATCATCACGTCGGATGTCCTCGCAAAACATTTTGTCAGCAAAGCCAGTGGCAGGGTTGATGGCTTCGTCGTCGAGATGGCAATCGCTGGCGGGCACAATGCGCCGCCTCGCGGCAAGTGGCGGGAAAGCCTCGGCGAGACGGGCGAGCCTGTCTATGGCCCGAAGGACGCACCCGACTTCACAAAAATGGCCGCCATCGGTCTGCCCTTCTGGATTGGCGGCGGATACGCTGGCAGCAGCAGCCTCGCCGACGCCAAAGCTGTCGGCGCGACGGGTGTCCAAATCGGCACCGCCTTCGCCTGCTGCGAGGAATCCGGCATGGCGACCGCGCTGAAACGTAAGCTCATCGCCCTCGCAAAATCTCACGTCGCCCGCGTCTTCACCGACCCGTTTGCCTCGCCAACAGGTTTCCCGTTCAAAGTCGCCCGCGTCCCGGGCACCGTCTCCGAGCCGGATGTCTATGCCGCCCGCCAGCGCGTGTGCGACATGGGCTACCTGCGCTCCGCTTACCGCCGCGAAGACGGCGGCATCGGCTTCCGTTGCGCCAGCGAGCCGGAGGAAAACTACGTCCGCAAAGGTGGCGACGCCGCCGACACCACCAAGCGCGTCTGCCTCTGCAATAGCCTCATGGCCGCCTGCGGTTTCCCTCAGGTGCGCAAACGCGCCGCCGCTGATGTCGCTGCTGGCGATGTCGCCGTGCTCGGCGACACGCTCGGCAGCAAAGAATTCACCGTCGAAGCCGCCGTCTCTACCGTCGGCGACACGCTGGGCGACCTCGTGAAATATCTCAAAAACGGTGCCGACACTTACAGTGCCGCCGATGTGTTGAGCGCGGTGCTCATGCCCGTCGAAGCCGCCTGCCCCGTCGAAGCCGCGCTCAACGCCGCTGTCGCCGCCGCCTCCGAAGCGGTTTCCACTTTTGTCGCCGACATCACCGAGGTCACCTCGAAGACGGTTGGCAACATCGGCAAAATGGCGGCCTGTGTCGGAGTCGCCGCTTCTGCCGCCTCTGCGAAAGCGCGGGAAAACATGGCGGGCAGCGTGGCGAAAGCCCGCGAGACCGTTACGCGCATGGCGAACGACGCCTCCGAGGTCGCCGCAAACGCGAGGGAAAACTTTTGCAAGGTCGCCGCAAATGTCTCCGACTCCGTCAGCGACGCCGTCGCCAACGTCACCGACGCCCTGCGTCCGCCCTCCGCCTCCGGTTCTGCCTGCTGACGCGCCGCGTCGCTGCCGCCGACGTTCCACATTTTTTTTCCACTCCTCGCACGAGACTCCGCAACTTTATGAATTCGCAAAACGAAAATCCTGCCGCCGACGCCGCCGAAGCCGCTGCCACTGCTGCCGCCATTGCCGCTGGCGATGTTTTAGGTTTGGGGCCGCTTGTCGGCATTGTCATTGGCAGTCAATCGGACTGGGCGGTCATGGAGCACGCGGCGAAAACGCTTGCCACGCTGGGCATCCCTCACGAGGCGCGAGTCATCAGTGCTCACCGCACGCCTCACGCCGCCTTTGAATATGCGGAAAATGCCGAGCTTCGCGGGTTGAAGGTGCTCATCGCTGGCGCGGGCATGGCGGCGCACCTTGCGGGGGTATTTGCGGGCTTGACGCGCCTCCCTGTCCTCGGTGTGCCGATGGAATCGCCGCAGCTAAAAGGCTTAGACTCGCTGCTCTCGACTGTGCAAATGCCCAGCGGTGTTCCTGTCGCCACCTTTGCCATAGGAAAAGCCGGAGCCGTCAACGCCGCCCTCTTCGCCGCCTCGATACTCGCCCTCAGCGATGTCGCCACGCACAACGCCCTCTCCGCCTTCCGCGCCGCCCAAACAGAAAAAGTCCTTGACATCCCTCCTTTGCGTTAACCCGAAAACGGCGGGTAGTTGGCGTTGTGAACCAACGCAGATCGCAAAACAGGAACAGGGTGCGGTTTAGTTTGCGCGAAAAAGTGCCACGTCGCACCAGTCGCCCATGATGCGGCATTCGACGGCGGCAGGTGCGGCAGACCATGCGGCTTGGGCACGGCTGACAAATAATTGGCGCACGGTGTCCTGCTCGCTGGCGAGAATGCCACTCAGCGCAAGGACGCCCCCGTGTGAGACCGCCGCCAGCAAGTTGTCCGCATAAATGCACAGCACATCGCTGATGATGTTGGCGAGCACGATGTCCGCGCTCCCCGCGTCGCGCAGGCCGTTTTCGAGTCCGGCGAGAACGAAGGCTGCAGCGGTTTCGGGCAAGGCGTTGGCGGTGCGGTTTTCGAGGCTTACGCGCACGGCCTCTGGGTCGCGGTCAAAACCGAAGACGCGCCCGCAGCCGAGTTTAGCCGCCGAAAGAGCGAGAATGCCCGAGCCGCAACCTGCGTCGGTGACGCGGATGGCAGGGGCGTTTTTGCCCGCCAAAAAGTCAATGAGGCGCATCGCGCAGAGGCGTGTTGTCGGGTGGTCGCCAGTGCCGAAGGCCAGACCGGCGTCGAAATACACTACGGCGTCGCCGTCGGGCGCGGCGTAGGAATCGCGCCGCCATTCGGGCACCCAGTGGAGTCGCCCGTGTTGCCAAGGGTGGAGGTTCGCCTTGTAGGCTTCTTTCCAGTCGCGGTCAGCGAGGGTCGCGTATTCGGGGGTCTCCGGTAGTTTTTTGAAAACCTTACGCAGGTCGGCCCAAGCGTCGGCTGCCTCGCTTACGCTGTCAAAGAAGCCGGACAATGTGTGTGGCGCGGAAGGTTTTTCGTTGAAGAGCATCCAAGGCGAACGTGTGAGTTCGCAGAAGTGGTCTTCGAGCGGCTGTGTCATGTCTGCGTGGACTATGCAACGGAGTTCAATCATGGGAACGGGAGTTTTTGTGGCTGCTACGCTGGGCGTTTCGCAGCATTTGGCAACGCACAAATTGCGCAATCTGCAGCCAGCCTCAAAAGCGAATTTTGGGTTAAACCTAAAAACGGCAGTTCAGCGGGAAGGGTTTGCGTAAGATTTTGAGGCGGATGCGGTTTGCGCTTTCCCGACGCGCACCTTGTGGTGTGTGGAGCGGAAAGCGCAAGCCGCAGACGGCCAAAAGATTGTGCAAAACTACCCACATTAACTGCCGTTTTTGGGTTAAAACAACACCCCTTGCAAGGAAAAGATATGTAATATGTTGTTTTTTAACGGATTGAAAAACCGAGATTTTGGGCATTTTTAGCGACTAACACGAACGTCTGAGACCCCAAGTTCCTTCTCCGATTTGTCTGTGCCCTCGCGGGATTGGAACTGAAGGGCATCTGATAAGGACACGAGGAAGGTTGTCCCTGCTTGTCCAGACGCCTCTGAATCGTCTTGCTCGAGCAATGATGCGCAAGGGCTAATTGACGATAAGTTTGCTTCCCCGACGGGTATTCCTCCAGAAATTGCCCGCCTTCGATGCGCACTTTCGCGTCGCAGGAACGCCCGCATCCTCGGCAATGATACTAAGAACGGCAGTTCAGCGGGATGGGTTTGCGCAAGATTTTGAGGCGGCTGTGGTTTGCGCTTTCCCGACGCGCACCTTGTGGTGCGTGGAGCGGAAAGCGCAAGCCGCAGACGGCCAAAAGATTGTGCAAAACTACCCACATTAACTGCCGTTTTTGGGATGATACCGCTGAATCCCATCACGGGGAACCGTTTTTTCGTAGTTTTTTGGCCACACAAAAGGGCAGTTTTTTTAACCATAACCCTAATATTCCACAATTCATTGAAATAACGCAAGTTAGAATAAAAACGTCAACCATTTTGTCCATTACGCCCGAAAAGCGAAAACACCAGAATAAATAGACAGTCTAAAATAACGCTTGCATCTCTTAAGAAAAATTGTCCTCAATTTACTCGGTCTCGCGACACTCCTATGGTTTTCGATACGCTGTCGCGGCGTTTGAGAAGCCGTGACTTTCCGTTCAGCTACTGGAACA